>JAFNWA010000310.1 GCA_017383665.1 Bacteroidaceae bacterium
ACAATGTTACATTTATCACATCCCAAGGCAATCCTATAATGGAATCAACTCCGGCATACTGCAAACATGGCACAATACCCGATGCCGGTATGAGTGCCATAAATGCCGGAACATAAAATTTAAAGACATCGGCAGTAGATGTAAAGACATCCATCACTGAACGATAATTGCCATATATGTAACCATATATCAAAGACATTAACAATACTCCGAAGAAAAGCAGTATAACTTTTCCCTGAGCTATTGGAGAGAGAGATGAATCTTCAGAAACTCCACTCAACAAATTCCAGGGCGACGAGGTTGACATATAAAGTAACAGGATATAACAAACTATGAGTGCTAGAGAGAAGGCGAATGCGCGAACCTCTGAACCGGACAAGCGTCGGAACCTGACCAAACGACATAAAGCACTTGCAAGACCCGAGCCACGCAACAACCCTAACATTACGACCGAGAGCATGAAGATACCCCAAGGCAATGCATTTATAGCAGGGAGAGCGTTGCGCACAGCCCAACGGATACCACCTGCGCTCAACAATGATGAATTGACATGTGAGCCACCTGAAAGCATCTGCGCCACATCGACGAAGAACGACCCTATCCACACCATCAGCAAAACGAGCAGATAGATGGATACCGGATAGTAGTATGCGCGTTTCTTATTCATCGGCTTCAAGGTTTTCTACATCAATTATATGCAGTTCTATGGCACGCACTACAAGGCGTGTGACATTTATGCCTCGTTGTTCACTATCGTGGAAGAGACGGGCAATGAGGTCGGCCTGGCGTTTCTCAAGTGACTTCACACCGAATGGCATAGTCTTGAGGGAGGCTACCATCTCCTTGGTGTATCCCAGTGCAAGGTGACGCAAAAAGCATTCGTCGTAGCGGTCAATCTCGTAGTGTATGAGCGACTTCTGACGCGCGGCATCGCGATTTACATTCTCACGGAAACGCTCTACAAGTTTTTCAAGCACCGGTTGGTTAAAGACATTGCGTTTGCCTGCCATTACATTGTATATCTCATATTTAGTGAGCAACTCGCCGGTCTTCAGTGTTATACCATCTGCTCCTGCATCGAGCACATCAACCCACAATTTTTCGTTGAGTAGCTCACCCGTAAACACAAGCACTTTCATCTGCGGATGCTCCTTTTTCATCCTCGCGCAGATCTCAACACCAACGGTTGTCGAGCCGCCAAGACCAAGATCAAGAAGCAGAAGATCGGGGACGGCGCGCTTCAACACCTCATTAAGCTCGTTTTCGTTAGAAGCGACTCCAATAACATCGGCTTGGGGAAGTTCGGTGCGGAATATCTCCTCTGTACCTTTTAACTCAAGCCTTGCATCTTCTACTATTACTACACTGAATTTTTCTATCATAATATCTATTACTTTGGCAATGTAAACAAAATGACTGTACCTTCAACATCGGAACGCGCTTCCATGCGTGAGCCGTGGCGACCTGTGTAATCCTCGTGCATGCGCACAATCTCCTTTGCAATGAGATATTCCATTCCAAGAAGCTCATTACGCTGGCCTATGTTATAGCGCGAAGGTGTGAACAGTTCGGCAACCTCTTCACTCGACAGGGTGCGACGATTGTCAACGAGTTCTATCTTTATGGTATCTGATGCAGAAGTTGCCCTGAGCAGCAGTGTTCCCGATTTTTCAACTTTGAGTGCGGCATCAATGAGTGCCTCGAAAAGGTAGGCAACAAGGCCGGCATCTACATTGGCACTGGCATCGGTGGGCTCATAGGTGAGTGTAACATCCAGACCACGCTTTGCAGCCACACGGTCGGCATAGCGTTTTGCATCCTCGAACAGTTGTGCAACATCTGTGGCGGAGGGAGTAAAACACATTGTATCGAGTTCGCGTTTGGCACAATTGGCAAGGATCCCGAACACCGAATTGTAGTAGTCCATGAGCTCGCTCATTGCTACGGCATCAGCACCACAACCATCGGTCTTCTGTTGTGCATTTTGTGCCAGCTCCCTCACGCGACTTGGATAATATATAGTCTCATGTTTTATCACAGAGAGACAGTTATCAAGAACCATATTCTGCACATGCAGGCTGTTCTCCTCAAGTCTTATGCGTTCGGTCTCTTCCTCAATCTCCTCGAGTGTCATATAACTTTTTGCTACACGCACAGCACGATGATATGCTATTGAAGCAACAAAGCGCGCGACAAGTTCGACGCTCAAAGCCTCGTTCTCGCTCAACGGGCGTTCGGTAACGACCTCCAACGCACCAACAAGAACCTCGCTGCCCGATACAGTTGCATATAGCGGTATCACGCGCAGCATGGAATCGGATGAGGTGTAGGGCTGTCCGTCGTCAATGACACCATGTAGATAGACATCGGCTCTGCCACCGGCAAATGGCAGCGGAGCTGATGCTGCAACACGCTCGCCCTGTTGAGCATCGTTCAGCAGCAGTGCCACGCGCTTTATGCACATGCGTTCACCAAGACAGGTGTATATCTCATTGGCAATTCCTTGCAACATCTGTTGCGAATTGTTTTCCGCTGCGGAAGTCACCAGTTCAAGGAGTTTCAGATTGGTATTCTGTACAAGATGTTCGTTTGCTTTGCCAATGACAGAGTGACGCAGATAGGAGACGAGCAGATAGACAAGCAGCAATATAAGCACAAAACATGATATGGCAATCAATGCCTGACGGATATTGAGTTGCTCGCGGGTGCGTTCATACTGTTCGACAATACTCTTGTCTTCATCGACAAGTCTATACAATGTAGAATAGATGTAGTTGTTATACCTGTACTGTTGCCACTGCTGCAAAGCCAACGATGCAACAGCAAGTTCGTTACGCAAGTCCAGGATATTGTAGAATATATCCTCGGTCATTTCCCCGGCAAAAAGACCTTCGCGCCACCATTTGAGTTCGGCATAACCATCTCCGTAGATGGTCAGCGTGTCCTTACCGCCAACAGTGGCAATATAGTAATCGTTAAGCAAATCCATGGCGTTGCGTGCCTGCACGAAGGCCTCTTCGTGATTACCATGGATATTGCTGCTATATACAGAATCGGCATAGAACCTAACATCGTCGAAAAGAGTGTCATTTGCCGATACGCCAAAAGGCAGCAGCATAAGCAGCAATGCGATGCAGCGCATTACGCCCTTGGGCAGACGGAATGAGAAGCGACTTCCCTTGCCCTTTTCGCTCTTTATATCCATTGAACAGACCGAGAATATTGCATCGGCCTTCCTGTACTTGTCAATTATTCCCTTGCAGTTCATGAGCCCAAAGCCTCCACCCTTGCTCTTTGCAGGCAGACTATTGTTGTCGTTTCCAATGGTTGCGGCATCGTAAACCTTTTCGTTCAATATACGGTCAATGTCGACTTGGGAAATTCCCACACCGCTGTCTGTAACAGCAACCTCTACAAAACCTTCTCCTTCGACGCACTCGACTTCAACACTGCCACCCTGTGGTGTAAACTTAGCTGCATTATCGACAAGTGTGTTTATCATGAACAGGGTCAGTGCCTTGTCGGCCTTCACTACTGGAGTACCATCGCCAACAGTCAATGATATGCCACGCGACTCAAGCAGAGTGTGGCTCTTTTCAATGATTGCGAAAAGATTGGCAAGCGAGAAACTCTCTACCTGCAGGTGCATTTCGCCCTGGCGCATCTTTATCCAGCGTTCAAGGATTATGTTAAGGTCATCGAGTTTCTCGGTTAGTTCGGTTACATATTCAAGTTTGCGCTCGGCATCAGCGGCATCAACCATTGGCAATGCGCGTAGCTCGTTGATAATGCGGTCGATATATGGGCGCATAGACATTGCCACAGATACAGAGACACGCTTGAGCAAGTTCTCGCGTTTGTGCTCGGCAAGATATACTGCACTGGCCTGACGCATCTCCTCGAGACGCTCCTGTTCATCGCTTATGTCAGCAAGGCGCATACCCTCGGCAACAGCAATGGTCACATACGGAACAATCATCTCAAGCAATGAGCGTTCCTGCAGCGTCAAAGGTGTAAGTGATTTTACATACAAGGTGTCAGCACCACCGCTGATATATTTCATTGAAAAACTGTAGTTGGTGGCATCATCGCCCATTGGTTTGAATGAAAACCTGAGATTACCAAGAAAATCCAACATTCCACTGTTAAGAAGAACAATTATGTGTTCTAATACACCCTCCTTGTTGACCACATCCTGTGGAAGCGAAGAGAAAAGTTGGCGGCAAACATCGGGAAGCCGACGGAGTTTACTTGAGTATGATTTTATATATTTCCTTTTGCGGCGGTTGTAGTATGCAATAATGGTCAACAGCAATAGAATGGCAACAAGGATAAGTGCCATCCAATGATCCAGACGCGAAATCCCGGCCTTAGCACTTGAAGCATCGCTCTCCAACTGCTTGTTTATGCGAGTGGCACGCAACAAAGAGAGATAGCTGTCTCTATTGATGTCCGACGCGTACTTGTCACCTAAACCGGCGTACGCACAACTTGCTTCTCTACGCACACTCAATAGGCACTCCGGGATATTGTACATTCCGTCGTCCGAGACCATGTAGGGCTCAATCTCCATATCATATTGATTGAGCTGGTTGGATGCAAAGTCAAGCGAATCGGGGTAATAACGGCTGTAATAATTGTTTATCTCGTTCAAGGCCTCACCAAGAAGGAGAAGTGCGCCCTCGTAGTCACTGGTTTGAGTGCGACACGAGGCGGACACAGCCAGTGCCTCAATCATCATATATTTATCGCCATAGCGTCTGAAATCAGCTGCGGCATCGGCTGCCAAAAGATATGGCAATGACTCGGGGGAGTGACTTTTCAATGATATGCCTGAAAGTCCATCGGGGAGTTTATCCAGCTGATTTCCATTATCGCGCAAGGCGATAGCAAGCAACAGTTTGTAATTTGCAGCCAGCCATAGATATCCCTTGTCTTCTGAAACACGGAGTCCACTACCCGAAAGTTGGCGTACTCTCTCTCCGATGTCCGGATTACTGCTCGCTAGCATCATGTTGGCATAGACCTTGAGTGCAAGATCGTCTTCATTGTTGACACCTTCGCGCAGTATCTCTACTGCGTCTTTCATATCATCCAGCATAGACAAGTTTGAGAAATAGCACATTGAGACAATGCCAAATTCAATCTTCGCACGCTCAAAGCGTGATTTGTCGCCCGAAGTAAGATATGCAGCATCCTCGCTTATACGCTTGATTCTCTCCACTGCTCTTGCACGATAATCAAAGAAGCGTCTATTGGCTGAAACCCTGTAACAGATTATCATCTGCCCCACATCTGCCACAAGCTTTTCTATCTCACAATCAGACTCAGCAACCACCTTGTCATAAAGTGCAGTAGCTGTGGAATAGTCCATCTTCATAAATGCCGAATAGGCCTTGGCATTACAAGTAACCATCTGGGGTTCGGATTCACCAAATGAGAAAGTGTCAAGTGCTGTAACCAACGAATCGATCAATGCAACACTCCTGTAGCGTGCATCATAGACGCGCACACTCAATGAATCGGTCATGGTAACCGCTTCTTCGTTGTGTCTATGCCCCGTACAGGAGAGCAGTATAACGACAGTCAACAGCATGTTGATAAAATGTATGCGCCTCATTCTTGTATTGTGAAATACAAATTTAGTGATTTATATTGAAAAACCACATCCAAAAGTAACAAATTACGCTGTCTGTCCACAGCGTAATTTGTTACTACAAAATAAACTTTGACATTCCATCACATGCAAAAGGAAACTGAATCCTATTTATAGAACTGTTTTTTTGCTCTTGCGCTTACCGTATAAGCGTCTAATCCAGAAATAATAACCGGTCAGTGGCAATGTAGCCCCAAGCAAGGCTGCCAGAAAAGAAAGAAGACTACCGAAGAAACCACCCCAATCACCGATATGAAGTGAGTATATCCACCCTGCCACTTTACTCTGTGCCGGACTATTCTCATACAATTGTACGGATATTATGTTGCCATTCTCTTTATTGAAGATATATTTGTCGGCAGCACGCACATTGCCATACCCGTCCTCTTGTACAGAAACGGTTCCGTCGGACACTGTTATTGTCTCAAACTGCTGAGTACTTGCCTTGACATTTTCATATGCAACCTGCCAACTGTCAAACTCTGATGGAGTGGATGATTCTTCCATTATGGTTGCTCCACTATGAGCATCAACAGCAGCCGTTGCACTACTTACAGCATCAACAGTGTGCGCCTCCTCTGCATCCAAATACTTTGCATCTGCCACTGTTGTGGCACCACTCACAGCATCGACATTCCATTGTGCGGCACTACTTGCCATAACAACTGTGTCATTGCTGCACGCACTTAGCGGTGATACACACAACAAACTATCGCCTAAGGAATCATGCGATAAAGTTGCAACAACAGCACTTTCCTTTGATTTACCCACAACAGCCACGCTCTTGTTGCCACCTGCACCCAAAATGTCATATACACCATTCTTATACCACTCGAACGACCATGTCAGGCCTGTCAATGCCATTACAAGCAGCAGAAGGAGTGCATAAAAACCACCGGCAATGTGAAGGTCATACCAGAAACGGTTCTTGCCTTTTCTAAAAGTTATCTGCAGACGGTTCTTCAGCATCTTGCGGTTACGCGGCCACCATATTACAAGACCGCTTATCAATATCACCACAAAAGCAAGCGTGCTTGTACCCACAATTATCCTGCCCCAAAAGACCTTGC
This sequence comes from Bacteroidaceae bacterium, assembly GCA_017383665.1. Lineage (GTDB taxonomy): Bacteria > Bacteroidota > Bacteroidia > Bacteroidales > Bacteroidaceae > HGM04593. Next base: position 6,727 of record JAFNWA010000310.1, read on the forward strand.
CATTACCGGGGTTGCTGTCCATGAGCCAACGGTGCAGGCGAAAAACTGTCTGGAAGAATGGCAGACGCTCATTGCCACCTTTTACTTCGCCGGTATATTGATTGACATAAACAGCAGCCTTCTTTGGTTTTGAAAGATTGACTTTGTAGGCCTCATCCGAAGAATCGGGAATTACAATACCTGTAATATCTACATCACCGGGCAATGTAGCCTCAACCTTTTCTGCTATAACATCCAAAGGCAATGGCTCTCCATCAGGAGTGACAGATGTCACATTGTTACGGCACAGTGCTGTTATCTCGTCCTCAAAGACCAACAGAGCTCCGGTAAAACAGGTGATGGTTATGACAATCCCGAACGGAACAGACACCCACAAATGGAACTTACGGAAGAACTTTCTCATATAACTCATTATTTGTCTGCAAGCAAAGGTATAATTTTGAATTTAAATGGCAATACCATATATTTGCAAAAACCGACTATATGAAAACAATAAAATTACTTGCTGCTTTGTTTGCAGCAAATATACTCATATGCGCATGCAATAACGACAGCAGCGCAAACAGTGGAAACGATGAAATGTCAAGATTGGCCGAACAGCTTAAAAAAGACTATTTCGGGCTGGCAACAAGCGACCTTGAGAAAAGTGGTTACAAAGGCAAAGTCAAGAGCGTAAAAGAGACCAAGTACAATGCATACAGCAAATTTGGTGATATTGTAATTGACACCATCATTTCGCAGAAACATGTCAAATATAACGAAGACGGTTACATCACCTATAACTATTATTTAGACAAAAATCATTACAAAGGGACATACTCTTACGAATACACTTATACATACGAAAATAGCGACGGTAAATCTGTTATAAACTGCTTCAAGGACGACACTCTTTTTGAGAAAACCGTAAAATCCCATAACAGCAGGAATTTCCCCATTCAGACAGACATTTATAACAGCAACGGTGAGCTAAGCGGACGCACCAAATACAAGTATGAAGAAAGTGGCCGACTGTTGGAGAAAACCACATACAACAGTGATGGCAGGACTTCATTACGGCTCAACAACATTAAATACGACGCAAATGGTTTCCCAAACAGATATACCATATACGATTTCTCCTACAATGACAACAAAAAGGAGGAGAAAGT
>JAFNWA010000311.1 GCA_017383665.1 Bacteroidaceae bacterium
AAGTACCCGCTCAAAATCGCGTAGGTTATATCGATTACTTCCGCTTATGATTCTGTCATACATTTGTGCCACCTTGTCCATGGATGCAAAAAGGGTAGTGTAGCCACAATCCATTTTGCCGTTGGCTTTAAGGTCACCGTTTGTTACTTTAAAGTCAGTATTCTTTGGAGATGTATTGAACTCAAAGGATAGCTCTGCCGGAGTGAAACTGTACTGTCTGGTTATAATCTTTATATCCTTCCCGGTTATCTTGAGAGAGTGGGTTTCGTTGAGGTCGGTAGCTGCAGATATGTCAATATTTGTTGAGGTCTTCAACTCAGCCTCGCTCAAGCCAAGCTGCTTGAAGTCAGCCACAGCTAGTTCAATTGAGGTCTGGTTGTCCAAACCGACAGGTTTAAGTCTTGTGTCAGCATGTATGTTGAACCGGAGACTATTGTCATTGCCTTTGATGTCAACGAGTGAAACTCCATTTTCCTGTGTCGCAATGGCACTCAGTGCCCTGAACTTGTATGCCGAATAATCAAGTGTGTCAACAGTGGCCTGGATTTCATATCTTGTTGCTCCGTTGAAAAGGTCAAATCCTTTTCCTTTGGCGTTAAGAGTCATAGCGAGGTTGTGCAGAGGAACATCGGGCAGAATAGCGCTTAGTGCCAATTGTGATATTCTCACATCTGCCTTATATGTGGTGTCTGCAATGTTATATCCGGCTTCCAGTCCAATGTTGCCGGCGTTGCCGGTCATTTTCATGTCGGCATCAATCCTCTTGTTTTTGTAGTGTATGTTACCATCTATTGTTACACTGTTATTCTCATTGCTATTGCTGTTGCTATAGCCCATTATTTTGGCAATGTTCTCAATATTCCCGTTAAAAGCAAAGTTTGCATTGACTTTTCTTTGTCTTAGGATGTTTTTTATGTAACCCTTGCCTTCAATTATGCCAATTCCGGGAAACTGCAAGGTTATTGTGTCGAATCCGATATTATGAACATTGCCACTTATTGCAACATGTGCATTAAGCATTTCCTCATCGAACATGCTCAGACTCTCATATACTTCGGGTTCAACAAATTTGACCAAGTCCCGTTTGTTTACTCCTGCCGAAAGTTCAGCAGTGAATCTTTTATCAATGGAGATGTATAGCGTCTGTTGAGGAATGATGAATTCTCCATGTATATGTGAACCGTTAAGGCTACTTATGTCTAAATTGTGCAGCATTAGAGAGTCGTTGCTGCTTGTCAGATGTGCCGTAGCATCTGTAATGGTGAGGCCACCGGGTTGCTCCAAGAAGAGACCGGTTATTGTTGCGCAAGTGTTTTTCTCGGAAAATCGCAAATTACCTGCGTTAAGGGATATATTCTCCAGTTCAATATGTTTCAGTGGTTCCTCTTCCTGTGTGCCATTGCCCATGTCATAATTCAGTCTGGAGGCACTCAGGAGAACATCTTCAATTGCAAGGCTCTTCCGGGCTGTATTTATCTCTCCTTGCTTTAATTCTAGTTTCTCAATATCCAGCGTTGTGTTTATGCTGTCAGCAGGAATGGATAGCGAGACGCGGCACTCCTTGATGTTGCCATTGCGCAGGTTTATGACCCATTGGGGAATGGGATCATTGTCAACAGTCTTGTCAATGACAGTATCAGGTAGCGTAATCTTGAGATCAACTCCTTGGATGTGTAACTGTTTGATGTTGGCTATTGATTTTGACAAATCTGCATCCCTTACAGCCATTCTCGCAAATCCGATATTACCGTCTATCTTGCTTTTGACAATCAGGTCGCGTGTGTGGACCTCGATGTTTTCAAACGAAAGTTGGTTGATTTCCAGGTTTCCACGCAAGATAGGCAATAGAGATATGTCTGCATCGATTGATTTACCTTGCAGATATATGCTGTCATTCTTTGATATTTTAATGTCTGTCGCTTTTAAATTGAACGGGAACGACAATCTTATTGTCCCAATTTCAATATCATATCCGCTTGCTTCGCCAATTTCCTCGCACACCTTGTCAACAACC
>JAFNWA010000312.1 GCA_017383665.1 Bacteroidaceae bacterium
GTAATAAACACCTGCGGTTTCATTGGCGATGCAAAGCAGGAATCCATCAACATGATTCTTGAGTTCTGCCAGCGCAAGGAAGAGGGCGATCTGAAGAAACTCTATGTTATGGGTTGCCTCTCGGAGCGTTATCTTGAGGAACTGCGCGAGGAGATAACACAGGTGGACAAGTTCTACGGCAAGTTCAACTGGACCGAGTTGCTTGCCGATCTCAAACAGCAGTATCGCGAGGAACTTGCTCAGGAGCGTGTGCTGACAACCCCGGGACACTACGCGTATATAAAGATTTCGGAGGGTTGCAGCCGCCACTGTGCATATTGTGCAATACCAATCATTACCGGTGCACACAAATCGCGTCCGATGGAGGATATCGTGGCAGAGGTGCGCGCCCTTGTGGCAAAGGGTGTGAAGGAGTTCCAGATAATAGCGCAGGAACTGACATTCTATGGTGTCGATCTCTACAAGAAGCAGAGTATTGCCGAACTGGTTGAGAGTATTTCGGACATTGAGGGTGTTGAATGGATTCGTCTCCACTATGCCTATCCGAGCAATTTCCCATACGACCTGCTCCGCGTGATGCGTGAGAGGGACAATGTGTGCAAGTACCTTGATATTGCACTGCAGCATGTGAGCACAAAGGTGCTGAAGAAGATGCAGCGCAATGTCACCAAGGAAGATACATATGCGCTTGTACAGAGATTCCGCGACGAGGTCCCAGGTATCTGCCTGCGTACCACGATGATGGTGGGATTTCCGGGCGAGGGCGAGAAGGAGTTCGAGGAACTTGTCGAGTTTGTGAAATGGGCAAAGTTTGACCGTCTTGGAGCATTTGCCTATTGTGAGGAGGAGGGTACATATGCTGCGCAGAATTACCGCGACAGTATCTCAAAGAAAAAGAAACAGGAGCGCCTTGACCGCCTTATGGAAATCCAGCAACGCATTTCTACACGCCTTAACGATGCCAAGACCGGCAATGTTTACAAGACTGTAATAGATAGAGTCGAGGGTGATTACTATATTGGACGGACTGAGTTCGACTCTCCTGATGTTGATACAGAGGTCCTCATACATGTCAATGACGGCAAGTTGGAGATTGGCAAGTTCTACAATGTGCGCATAACGGACGCAACCGAATTTGACTTGATGGGAACTGTTGAGAAATGATTGCAAATTTTACGCTGAAGTAAAAACGATATGAACAATAAAGAATTCATTGGTAAGCTGGCAAAAAGGTGTGGTGTGCAGATAGCAGATGCAAATGCGAATGTAGATACACTTGTGGGACTAATGACTGATTGTCTCAAAGAGAATGACCAGTTGAATATTTCGGGATTTGGTACTTTTGAAGTGAAGATGCGTAACGAAAGGCTTTCTGTGAACCCAAAGACAGGACAACGCTTTTTGGTGCCTCCAAAGATTGTGCCGGCTTTTAAGCCAAGCAACAAATTGAAAGAAAAATTCAAATGATATAAGGAGATATAGCTTATGGATGCAAAATTGAACCAGTCTGATCTGATTTCGCTTTTGGCAAAAGGGAGCAACATCTCCATGTCCAAGGCAGAACTTTTCACAAAAAACTTTTTCGAGCTTATAATTGAAGGCTTGGAACAGGACGGAATAGTCAAGATAAATGGTCTTGGCACATTCAAGGTTACCGAGGTGGCAAGCCGTGGTAGTGTCAATGTAAACACCGGCGAGAAAATAGAAATTAAGGGACATAAGAAACTTGTGTTCATCCCTGCCGATACATTAAAGGAGAGTGTAAACCAACCATTTGCGATGTTCGAGCCAGTTGAGGTCGATGAGACATACCAGCCCGAAGCGGCATCGGATGTTGAAGAGGATGAAACTACAGATGAAATCACAGAGGAGACTGTTGTATCAGTTGTAGTAGAAGAACCGCTTGCAGAGGAGACTCTTATTGAGCCTCAGGCTGTGGAAGATGTACCTGTTGAGGAACCAATTGTTGCTATTGAGCCCCAATCAGAGGCAAAAGAAGAGACTGTAACAGAACCTGAAACTACTACAGAGGATAATGTGGTAATAGAAACTGAACAGCAGAAAAACACGACAGAACCACAAACTGACGAAGTGACTGTGCCCGAGATTGTTGTCGAGGAAAAAACCGCAGAACCTGTTATAGTGCGCGTGCCGGATAAAAAGAAACCTACAGAAACAGCTGTTGCCAAAAAGAAAAAACCGATGTGGCTTTATGCATTTGTTGCATTGGTGGTAATTATTGCAGCATATTTCGGATTTACAATTGAGCATCTCGGCAATACCTCAAAGGAGAATACCACCGTGGCTGAAGTAACAACCCCTGTTGTCGCAGGAACGAAACTGGAGGTTGTTGCTGTGGTAGAACCAACCAAAGATACTGTTGCAGCAAAGGAGACTGCAGATACTGATGACGCAGTAAATGAACTTGTTGCGAGCGAGGAAATTCTTCCAATTGCAAAAGAAGAGAGTAAAAACACAACAGAACCGGAAAACAGGATTGAAAAGACTCCAATAAAGGACGAGATAGCCAAAGAAGAATATGTATTCACAATCGTTGATAAACTGGCATCAACAAGATTGAAAGACATTGGAGTTGCCGATACGACATTGTATGTTGCCGAAGGTGAGTATTGCCAGCACATTGTTGCTCCTGACGAGA
>JAFNWA010000313.1 GCA_017383665.1 Bacteroidaceae bacterium
CTCCTGATCGGCTGTTTCTTGGAAAATTGCAGCAATCTGCTCATAACCCTCTTTCTTAGCCTTGCTTGCATAGTATGTATACTTGTTACGAGCCTGACTCTCACCTGCAAAAGCTGCCCAAAGGTTAGCTTCGGTCTTTGTTCCTTTCAATGATTTATCCATAGTTGTTTTTATTAAAATTGTTAATATGGTTTTTCATCTGCAATTATCTTAATTTTCTCGCAAACAGCAAAGACATTCTGCCACTTTTTTATCAAAAAAAACAAAAGTGCGCCCCTTTTGTTCAAAGAGGCGCACTTTACGATATATAAGGAAATGAATAAAAAGATGCAGTGCAAGGCTTGCGAAGGCCTGAAAACCGCAGTTTACTTGAAGTAAATGAGGATTTTCAGGGCAAGCGTAACGCAGCAATGCACTTTTTAGTCATTTTCTTTTTTACTTGCAGCAACTGCATCTAGGCTTAATTTGCTTGAAGAAATCATTACCCTTGTCATCAACGAGGATGAACGCTGGGAAGTCCTCAACCTCAATCTTCCAGATAGCCTCCATGCCAAGTTCGGGATACTCGACGCACTCAATGCTCTTGATATTGTTCTGTGCAAGGATGGCTGCAGGACCACCTATTGAGCCAAGGTAGAAACCGCCGTGTTTCTGGCATGCGTCGGTTACCTGTTGGCTACGGTTACCCTTTGCAAGCATAATCATAGAACCGCCGTTCTCCTGGAAGAGGTCAACATAAGAGTCCATACGACCTGCAGTTGTGGGGCCCATTGAGCCGCAAGGCATGCCGGCAGGAGTCTTTGCTGGACCTGCGTAGTATATTGGGTGATCCTTGATGTACTGTGGAAGACCCTCGCCACGGTCAATGCGCTCTTTCAGTTTCGCGTGGGCGATGTCACGACCAACGATGATTGTTCCGTTGAGTGAAAGGCGTGTAGCGATTGGGTACTGCGAAAGCTGAGCACAAACCTCCTTCATCGGGCGGTTGAGATCAACGCGTACAATCTCACCCTCGCCTGCGTTACGAAGCGCCTCGGGAATTAGTGTTGCAGGTTGGTCGTCGAGCTTCTCAATCCAAAGACCATCCTTGTTAATCTTGGCTTTGATGTTGCGGTCGGCCGAGCAACTCACGCCCATACCTACAGGACAGCTTGCACCGTGGCGTGGCAAGCGTACTACGCGGATGTCGTGTGCAAGGTATTTGCCACCGAACTGTGCGCCAAGACCAATGTTGTGAGCCTCCTTGAGCAACTGCTCCTCGAGCTCGATGTCGCGGAATGCGCGGCCTGTCTCGTCGCCGGTTGTCGGCAGATCATCGTAGTAGTGTGTAGAGGCGAGTTTCACTGTGTGGAGGTTCTTCTCGGCCGATGTACCACCTATAACGAATGCAATGTGATAAGGAGGACAAGCAGCTGTACCCAGGCTCTTCATCTTCTCAACGAGGAATGGAACGAGAGTCGCAGGGTTCAAAAGAGCCTTTGTCTCCTGATAAAGATATGTCTTGTTGGCCGAGCCACCACCCTTTGTAACCATGAGGAACTTGTACTCCATGCCCTCGGTAGCCTCAATGTCAATCTGTGCAGGGAGGTTGCACTTTGTGTTCACCTCGTCGTACATGTTGAGCGGAGCATTCTGGCTGTAGCGCAGATTCTCCTGTGTGTATGTGTCGAACACACCGCGTGAGAGAGCCTCCTCGTCGCAGAAACCTGTCCACACCTGCTGACCCTTCTCGCCATGGATGATTGCTGTACCCGTATCCTGGCACAATGGGAGCTGACCCTTGCAAGCCACCTCGGCATTGCGGAGGAATGTGAGTGCTACATACTTGTCGTTGTCGCTTGCCTCGGGGTCATTCAGGATTTTTGCAACCTGCTCGTTATGAGCGCGGCGAAGCATAAACGACACATCGCGGAATGCAGTGCGTGACAAGAGTGTCAAAGCCTCGGGAGTAACTTTAAGGATTGGTTTACCCTCAAACTCGCCCACTGACACACCCTCTTTTGTCAAGAGATAATACTCTGTTGTGTCCTGTCCATGCTGGAACATGTGGGCATACTTGAATTCAGGAATTGCTGCCATAGTTTTTGTATGTTAATATGTTAATGTTATTCGTTCTTGTTTTGTTAAGTGAATGAATAAAAAGATGCAGTTTTAACCGCACTCGTGCGCTTGAACCCGCTCACGCTTGGCATAGCAAAAACAAGTTTTTTCTCTGCTCTCGCTTACTCGCGGCTTTCACCTTTCAGCTTTCACCTTTCAGCTTACACCTTCCTCGTCGTAGGTTTGATAAAGAAAATCATTATAAGGATACTTCTGCACATGCAGCTCGCATACCTTCTTGTAGATGATTTCCTTGAGGTTCTCAATATTCTGTTTCTCGCGTGCCGAGATGAACAGGCAGTTATCGGCAAGTTTGTTCATCCAAGTCTCCTTGAGTTCATCGAGTGTGATGTTCTCCTTTGTCTTTGGAGTGAGGTCGTCCTCCTCTTTCTGCACGTATGTGAAGGCATCAATTTTATTGAA
>JAFNWA010000314.1 GCA_017383665.1 Bacteroidaceae bacterium
ATATGGCAGTTCTTCCATTCGTGAGAGAATTTACTGTGAAAAAGCAGGTAATGAGTATGGAATGTATGGTGTACTGATCTACACTGCATCTGGTGACTCTGAGGGTTCTCTTGGAGGCCTGGTTCGTCAGGGTGCCAAGGATCACATTGAAGACACTATTCGCGATGCAGTACGCAATGCAGCATGGTGTTCTTCTGATCCTGTTTGCATTCAGTCTTATGGTCAAGGTCCTGAGTCTTGCAACTTGGCTGCATGTCACAATTGCGCCCTTCTCCCTGAAACCTGCTGCGAGTGTGGCAATCGGTTACTGGACCGCGGTACAATTGTAGGCACCCTTGATGACAAATCAATAGGTTTTTTCTCTGATCTATTGGTATGATGAGGCATTCGGTTTTCTCTTTTTTTCTTAGAGCCACATAATTGATACGATTTTTTATTTATAACTTTATAGCATATGAAACGATTTTACATCAGTGTATTAACTCTCTTCTTTGCAGCAATGCAGATTATCGCTGCACCTGTTGACCCGGAAAGGGCTTTGGAAATTGCCAACGATTTCTGGGCAAGCAACATTTCGTTGAAGAAGAACATACAGTCGCGTCTTGTTCCAGCAGAAGGAGCATTGAAAGCATCGTCACGCACTGCTTCATCAAACGGGCACGATACATACTATGTTTTCACCGAAACCGGCAACAACGGTTTTGTAATTGTGTCGGGTGACGACAGGCTCAACCCTATTGTTGGCTACTCTACAAATGCCGTTTCGGGCGAAATGCCTCCGGCTCTTACTGCATGGCTTGACGAGTATAGCGAGTATGTAAATGATGTACGCACCGGCAAAACCGAGCCATTGTCTAAAACCGCAAGACAGACATATACACATATTGAGCCAATGCTTGTTACTGCATGGGACCAGGATGCACCATACAACAACATGTGCCCCATACTTAGTAATGGCAAAAGAGGATACACGGGTTGCGGCAACACAGCAACAGCACAGGTGATGAAATTCCATAACTGGCCTGCAAGTCCCATTGCGGATGTCGAGTGGAACAACAATATTACCGGTGAGACAGATTTCTGTGAAATGAAGTCACATGTATATGATTGGGACAACATGCTATACAACTACACTTCCGAGTATAGCGAGACTCAGGGCAACGCGGTAGCACTCCTCATGGCAGACCTTGGCAAGGCTACGCAAACTACATATATGCCAGATGGGAGCGGCAATAACTCTCCCAATATTGTTTACGCGCTTGTACATGTTTTCAATTATTCGCCCGAGTTGTTTATTGCAGAAAGAAGCGATTATACATATGAGGAATATATAGCATTGATCAGGGAGAACCTGAACAATAGACAGCCTATTGTATATTGTGGTTATGGACAGAACATGGAAGTCGGTCACGGTTTCGTGTGCGACGGTATAGATGAAAACAACCTACTTCACATCGACTGGGGATGGAACGGCCTTTTCAACGGATATTTCGATATGGCTATAATGGAGCCGGGAGGAAATGGCATCGGAGGCTTCAGTAGCAGATATAACGTAAGCCAGCATGCCATTATGAATATCAAGCCACGCACCGAAGGCGAAGTGAACAGAGGTGGAAACCTTTCTCTGGACAGAATGAATGTTTTTGACATGAACGCCTGGGCAAGTGTTGATGAGATGAGTTGCGAGTATGTGGATGGTATGGCAGAGGTTGGCGTTTCATTTAAACTTGTCAACATGTCACACTCCGACATAGAGGGCACTATCGGTTACGGTATCTTGGATAAGGATGGAAATCTTGCAAGAGATATTGACTTTGGCGAGACGATCCTCTACCCAAGAAGTCTTGAACAATCGTATAAAGATGGCTTCACAATCGAAGTAAGCAATGTAAACGGCAGCGAAGAGTATTTGCCGGCCGGCAAGTACATTGTCTGTCTTTTCTTTATGAATACAGAAGAGGAGATTGAATATATACGCTCAGCATGCAACGGACTCATCCTTGAAGTGACAGAGAATGAGGTAACCTTGAGTTCTCCAAAACCAAGTTATGAACTTGATGAGTTCAACATAGTAAAGATGCCCGAACATTCACATGAGAAATTTGTTTTCAACGCAACATTTGCCAACAACAGCAAGACAAACAAAATGGTTGTGCTGGTTCCGGTCATCAACCACTACGAAAATGGTGTAAAGGTGAAAAGTGAAGTGAAGACAGAGGCTGCTGTGACTACTTTGTTGCTTGATACAAACAACATCCTTGTAACATTTACAATTCCAGAAGCATTTGCACAAAGTGGTACATATACCATTTCCTTTGAATATCTATTTGATGAAGAAAAAACCGAAACTATTGACACAAACAAGCTTAAAAGCATTGCCGGTGAGAGCGCTCCTTTTGAAGCAGAAATAATCCCTGTGGATGTCGATGAACTTGACTACAATTTCTCAATGGAATTCGTTGGCCAGGAGAGCTATGAAGAATATGAAACAGCAATCTTGCGTACCACAGTGGGCAAAGACATCTCGGAATACAGGTTTATGATTACCGACAACACAGATGAGGAGGCTATGAAAGAACTTGCAGATGATATTATTTCGGGCAAGTGCGAGGAGTACTACAGAATGAATGAGAACACTGAGTTAAGAATAGATTTTGAAGAAGCTGGAATATACGGCGTGGTAGTTGTTCTATATGGCGTGGACGGCAAACCGCTTGATGGGTATTTTACACGAATCTTCGAATTGACAACCGGCATAGAGAAAGTGGAGACCAACGGAACTGCAATCCATTTTGATTGGAACAACAATGTGATTTCAGTTGCCAAAGTTGGTGTTATAGAACTATTGGATGCAAGCGGCAGATTGGTCAAGAGAGTAAACGGCAACAATGTCTCTATAGCTGACCTCGAAGCCGGAATATACATTGTAAAATACAATAAAGATATTGTAAAGGTGGTGAAGAAATAAGACACTGCTGTAAATGATTGCTACAAAATTACACCTACATTTTAACTATCAAGAAAGCACATTTACAAACATCCACTTATAGAGAATCGCATCTTTAAAACGACAGGCGTTGGCTGCAACAGCAGTTATCGCCTGTTTTGTTATAGCAATATTACCCTTTTTACTACCTTTGCCAGCAACAAAGGCACATTACATGAAAACAAGAATAAGCATACTGATTATCAGCACTCTGCTATTGTGCTGCTGCGCAACGCACAATAGCAGCAAAGACACATTATACGACAGCGGTGTATCCCAACAACTGGCACAACACCGCAAGGACAATATCAAGGAGTTGGAGTACAACCTCTTCTTCTCCATTCCCGAAAAGAAAGATTCTCCGGTTGAGGGGAAGGCGAAAATAACATTTGTAATTGAGAGCCAACAGGCGGTTATAATAGACTATCGGGAAACAGACAACATTGAGAAAGTCATCGCCAACGACAAGGAGACTGCGTATGAACTCCTCAACGAGCACATTATTATCCCGGCATCATACCTACAAAAGGGGCATAACAGCATAGAGATACTATTTACTGCAACAGACCAGTCGCTCAACCGTAACGATGAATTCCTGTACACCCTACTTGTTCCCGACAGGGCAAGAACCTTGTTCCCTTGCTTTGACCAGCCCGACATGAAAGCAACATTCAGGCTTACACTTGAGATTCCCAAGGGCTGGTGCACTGTCTCAAACTCACCGGTAGAGAGCAAGTTGGAGAAAGAGGGGCGCACTGTTGTCTCATTCCGCCCTACAGAGCCACTGAGCACATACCTGTTCTCGTTTGTGGCAGGAGAATTCAAGAAAGAGACTCACAACGACGGCAAACACACATTTGCAGCATATTACCGCGAGACCGACCCTGAACGCATTGCACAGTTGCCGGTGATATTCAACCAGATTGCACGGTCTATTGAATGGATGGAGGAATATACCGGAGTGCCCTACCCGTTTGCAAAATACGATTTTGTGATACTCCCCGGATTCCAGTATGGAGGCATGGAACATACTGGTGCGACACTCTACAACGACACACAGCTGTTTCTGGGCAAGCACCCCACCCCCGACGAGGAGCTACGCAGAGCGCAGCTAATAGCACATGAAACCGCACACATGTGGTTCGGTGATTTTGTCACCATGGAGTGGTTCGATGATGTATGGACAAAGGAGGTGTTTGCGAACTACTTTGCTACACGCATGACCGAGCCGCTTTTCCCCGAAATCAACCACAGGCTTAACTGGCTCAGGAGCATTGTTGGCCCTGCGCTCAGCGAGGACCGCACCACTGGCGGAACCTCAATAAAGCAGCCGCTTGACAACATGCGCAACGCGGGACTCATATACAACAGCATAATATATGACAAAGCGCCTGTGATGCTTGAAAAGCTTATCGGAATTATGGGCGAGGAAGCTTTCAGGGAGGGCATAAACGAATACCTGACAGCATTTGCCTACGGCAATGCCACATGGGAGAGTCTCATTGGAATACTTGACAGCAGAACAGGCACCGACCTTGCAACATTCAGCGACACATGGGTTAACCGGCGCGGCATGCCACACATTGCACTCTCAATAGAGGGTGACACTCTTGCAGTAAGACAGAGCGACCCGTATGGCAGGGGGCTCGTCTGGCAACAGAGTTTTGAAGCAATGCTCATTGGCGAAAGGAGCGAGAGGCTCACAATAGACATCACAGACACACTTATGCATATACCTTTGGCACATACGGCCACATACATACTACCCAACAGCAACGGTAAAGGCTATGGATACTTCATATACGACAGCAATAGCCTTGAGTGGGTGCTTGCCAACTGGCATACAATAGATGATGATGTATGCCGTCTGGCACAGTTGATGAACCTGCACGAGGCATATCAACATGGCGCCATTGACGCTGCACATTGGTTGCAGTCTTTGATTACAGGCCTGCCAAAGGAAGAGAACCCACTTGTTGCATCGGCACTATGCAGCTATGTACAAAAGCCGCTTTGCGAGACAAAGGATAGCAGTGCCGAGAGTACACTCATGGAACTCGCTGCAACACACCTGTTGAAACCGTGCAGGGTACAGCTGTTGCGAGCACTTATAGCCACAGCAACATCACCAGAGGTGTGCAACACGCTATACACAATCTGGAAAGAAGGAGTGCATCCGATGCTTAACGAGAATGATTACATGAACATGGCATACGAACTTGCCATACGCTTCCCGGACAGGCACGCCGCAATAATCGCGGAACAAAGGGCAAGAATGGATGACCCTGACAGGATAAGGCAGTTTGACTTCATTTCACGCGCTGTCACTCCCGATATCGCAGAACAGGAAGCGCTGTTCCACACGCTGCTGAAGAGCGAGAACCGACGCATAGAGCCGTGGGCACTGAAGACACTTGCATACCTGTGCCACCACATGCGTACCGGCCAGGCTGTAAAATATATCAGGCCGGGGCTTGATGCGATGCAGGAGATACAGCGCACAAGCGACATCTTCTTTCCGCAGAACTGGGCACGCACACTGCTGAGGGAACATAGGAGCCAAGAGGCACGCGAGGCTGTTGAGCAGTTCATCGGCGACAACCCGGCTTACCCACAACTGCTAAAGAACAAGATTCTGCAGGCTGCCTGGGGAGTGTTCAGGTAACTTGCCCAAAGGCAGGCACCTGTGGTTATCGGCTTAGTTCTGTTCGTTTGCACCAGTTCCGTTAGTAACTTCCACTTAACCGACATAAAAATAAACAAATCCGCTATCC
>JAFNWA010000033.1 GCA_017383665.1 Bacteroidaceae bacterium
GGTGTATCAGTATCGGGTCTTGAGATGAGCCAGAACTCGGGCAAAATCAACTGGAGCAGCGCAAAGGTCGACGAAATGCTACATGAAATCATGCACAACATCCACAGCGCATGTGTGAAATACGGTACATGCGAGGATGGTTACATTGACTATGTAAAGGGTGCCAATGTTGCAGGCTTCCTCAAGGTTGCTCGCGCAATGATGGCACAGGGAATTGTATAAAACATCGTGTAAAAAGCAAAAAAACAGAAATAAAATCTCTTAATGAAAGACAGATTCCGCTTTTCACAGGAATCTGTCTTTTTTTTATTATCTTCGCATACATAAAAACAAGTGACCACTATGCTGAAGAAATCTAACGCTTGGTTATGGATTCCGACACTCTATCTTGCTTCGGCACTCCCCTACCAAGCCATAACCTCAATATCAAAAATCCTGTATAACGATTTAGGTATAAGCAATTCCCAAATAACCTTTTACACAAGCCTGTTACTCATCCCTTGGACAATCAAGCCACTATGGAGTCCCATTGTAGAAATGATAAGCACCAGGCGTAAATGGACATTGGCATCACAATTGATGCTTGTTGTTTGTTTTGCAGCAATAGCATTGGTGATTCCATCAAAACATTTTCTGACACTCACGCTTGCAACATTTTTCATTGGCGCTTTCATATCATCGACCCATGACATTGCATTGGACGGTTTCTACATGCTAAGCCTCCCCGAGGAGCAACAATCTTTCTTTTCGGGAATACGCAATACATTTTATCGCATTGGAATGATATTCGGCTCAGGTGGACTGCTCATATTAGCCAACTCAATTGAAAAGAACAGCGGTGATACCAAATTCGCTTGGAGTGTAACATTCGCAACAATAGGAATAATTATACTGCTTCTCTACCTGTACAACCGCAAAGTGATGCCGAAGCCCGAAAAGGACTTCTCACGCAAAGTAGGATTAAGAGCAGCATTTGCAAACTATGGCGACATATTAAAGACATATTTCAGCAAACCAGGCATCAAACAGACAATCCTCTTCTTGTTATTGTTCCGTTTTCCCGAAGCTCAGCTTACAAAGATCAGCGACCTTTTCCTCAAGGCAGAGATAACCTCGGGTGGTCTTGCCCTTGACAAAGGCGAAATAGGATTCATTTATAACATACTTGGAGTAACAGGACTTATAGTAGGAGGTATTATAGGTGGAATATGCATCTCACGCAAAGGACTCAAATACTGGCTATGGCCTATGGTTATTGCAATCTCTTTGCCAGATGCCGTATATATATACCTGAGCATGGAGCAGCCCGACAATCTTAACATTATAAGCAGCTGTATCTTCATTGAACAATTGGGTTACGGATTCGGTTTTACAGCATATACCTTATATATGATATACTTTGCCCAAGGCAAATACCCCACTGCACACTTTGCAATATCAACAGCCTTCATGTCGCTTGGCATGATGCTTCCCGGAATGTTTGCCGGCCAGTTGCAGGAATGGTGGGGATATGAGAACTTCTTTATATGGGTAACAGCCTGCACTGTTATAACATTTGCAGTGTCTGCACTTATAAAAATAGACCCCAACTTTGGCAAAAGGCAAAAATGATATTATCTTTGCATAATACAACAAAGAGAGAGATGATACTGATAGCAGACTGTGGTTCCACAAAGACGGATTGGGCATTATGCAACGGTGATGACATCATTGCGAGAGCAAGGACGCAAGGACTAAATCCAACCCACCAGGAGAGTGAGGAGATTTTTGAGATTCTAAGTGCGGAGCTCCCATATGATATTATCACCCACACACCGCGCAAGATATACTTCTACGGTGCAGGTTGCGCATATGACACAGCCAACAACCGTATGCGCCAAGCATTGAAAGGCATATTCTCGACAAAGGAAATACACATCAACAGCGACCTGCTTGCTGCTGCGCGCGCACTATGCAAGCACGAAGAAGGTATTGCCTGCATCTTGGGCACGGGTTCAAACTCTTGCCTGTTCGATGGTGAGAAGATAGTTGAGAACACGCCCTCGCTTGGATACATACTTGGTGACGAAGGCAGCGGTGCGCATCTTGGCCGTCAGCTGCTGAGTGATTGCCTGAAACGCCAATTACCACAACCGGTGCGTGAAAAGTTTTTCCAGCAATATAATCTTGACATTGCCACCATACTTGAGAATACATACCACAGCCCTCTCCCCAACCGCTGGTTGGCAAGTTTCACACCGTTCCTCAGTGAAAACAGGAATGTCCCTGAAATAAAAGTTATGCTCAAGAAATGCTTCAAGCAGTTCTTCCAGCGCAACACCATGGTGTACAGACATTCTTGGTTGCCAATACATATCATTGGCAATGTGGGACTCAACTTCAGTGAAGAGATAAAGGAGACTGCCGAAAGTCTTGGTCTCTCAATCGGAAACATCGTTGACAGCCCAATGTGTGGACTAATCGAATATCATAAACAAAATAAATAAGTGAATATTATGAAAAAATTATTTTTATCGGCATTCGTATGCCTTATTTCCCTCACCACTATCTCATGCAACAAAAAAGCAGAAGTGGCAGCAGCACCCGCTTCAAACATTGGATGGCCCGAGTGGATTCCTTCTGTCGAAGAAGAAATAGAAGTTGAAAAAACTGTCGCTCCAGCAACTGGCGATGCAACAAAGATCGACACCTTGTCATACATCGTTGGCATGGACATGGGCAACAGCATTGAGAAGAATATGATTCCAATGTTTAAGGTAGATTACGATGTAATGATATCTGCATTGGAAAAAGCTCTCGACCCTAACGCAAGAATTGAGATTGAAGGCGAAGCATTCAACCAAGAGAACTTCCGCGAAATTGGTGACAAGTATATTGGCAACAGCGATTTGAGAAACCGCGTTATGGCTGCACAGAATGACAGCACTGCACAAATCTACAATGACGAAAGAGAAAAGAAAATTATTTCTGCTATTTTGGGTGCCGACATTGCATACAGCGTTCAGGGCGTAACATTCGATTTGAACAACAACTCACTCTTGAAGGCAATCAAAGATATTCATAACGGCAATGCCATGTTTACAGATAATTTTGCCATGGAATATACAAAGAACTACTTCACAGTTGTAATTCCAGAGCAGAACAAAAAGGAATCAGCAGAGTGGCTTGCAAAAATTGAAAAGCAAGACGGTGTAAAGAAGACAGAAAGCGGCATACTGTACAAGATCATCAATGAAGGTGACAACAACATCAAGCCAACTAAGGATGAAGATGTTGTCAAGGTTCTTTACACAGGACGCACAAGAGATGCTAAGGTGTTCGACAGCAACCGTTGGGAAGACATGCCCGACGAACGCAAGGAGATGATCAAAGCACGCCAACCAGAGCAGGCAGAAAAGAGCAACCCTATCGAGTTCCCTCTCAACCGCGTTATCAAAGGTTGGACCGAAGGTATGAAACTCGTTGGTAAGGGTGGCCGAATAATCCTATGGATTCCCTCAGAGCTCGCCTATGGTGAAAGAGGCGCAGGACAGGATATTGGCTCCAATGAAGCCCTTTGCTTCGATGTAGAACTTATTGAAGTTATAAGCGAATAATTTTACAAAACACAATTACAATCAAGGGGATGCAACAATTTTTGCATCCCCTTGATTGTACATAGACAAAGTAAACAAAAAAGAGGCTGACTAAAAAGGCTCTTTTGTTGTTACGCTTGCCCTCAAAGCCTAACGGCACTCCTTTGGGGAACTAAAGTTCCCGTCGTCGCAAACATTGCTCGCACGCAATGGCATTTACGCTTAGTAAATTAACCCACAGATGTGGCTTTTCCTCCTCGCTGCTCGGCATAGAATGCAAGCACTCTCTGCTCTCGCATGCAGCGTCGGTTGCAGGCTTCGCAAGCCTTAAAATAGCTCTATTTATACAACCTCTCACAAAAAGAAC
>JAFNWA010000034.1 GCA_017383665.1 Bacteroidaceae bacterium
CAGACATTTAAAATTCTCACCAATATGACAAAGTACAGACTAAAGACAAAAAAAAGCGGTAAAAAAAACGATTCTCTAAAAGATATGTGTAAAGAGATTGAAAGTGGGATAGCTGATAGTAACAAGAGTATTAGCGATGCAGTAGTCAATACATACAAAACTATTGAGAATGGAGTCGTTGGTACATATAAAGCCATTGAAAATGGAACTGTAGGTGCTTATAAAGCCATTGAGAATGGAGTTGTAAAAACATATAAGAAAATCGAGAAGAAATTTGTAGATAAATTTCTCGAGGAAGTTCCCGAAGAGGAATAAAGATTATAGGAACAGTATTCAAATCCTTTTGTTGACATCTTATTGTATAAAACATTCTGTTGTTCTGCGATTTTGAACTAAATTTGCAGTGTATTACAAATAACTGTAAAGATGTCACAGACTCCACGCAAGATAGAACTCCTTGCTCCGGCCAAGGATTATGAAACCGGTATCTCGGCAATAAATCATGGTGCCGATGCTGTGTATATTGGTGCTGCGCGCTTTGGTGCGCGACAGGCTGCCGGCAACTCGGTCGAGGATATTGCCCGTCTGGTCGATTATGCCCACATATTTGGCGTAAAGGTCTATGTGACACTGAACACCATCATATATGATGACGAGGTATCCCAGGTTGAGCAGCTTGTAAAGGAACTGTATGATGCCGGCGTTGATGCGCTGATTGTACAGGACATGGGACTTGCCGGGATGAACATTCCGCCCATTCCACTACACGCCAGCACGCAGATGGATAACCGCACGGTGGAGAAGGTAAAATTTCTTTCAGAGATTGGTTTCCCACGCGTAGTTCTTGCGCGCGAGTTGTCATTGGAGCAGATAAAGGAGATACACTCGGCTGTACCCGAAACAGAACTCGAGGTTTTTGTACATGGTGCTCTATGTGTAAGCTATAGCGGCCAGTGTTATGCTTCGCAGCATTGTTACGGACGCAGTGCCAACCGTGGTGCTTGCGCACAGTTCTGCCGTCTGGAATTTGATTTGCAGGATGCCGATGGCAAGGTAATAGACAACGGCCGACATCTGTTGTCGCTAAAGGATATGAACCGCTCGGCTTCTATTGAGGAGATGCTCGATGCCGGTGTGACATCGTTCAAGATTGAGGGCCGCTTGAAGGATGCATCGTATGTGAAGAACATAACAGCCTATTATCGCGAAAAACTTGATGCTGTGTTTGCAAGACGCAAGGAGTATGCACGCGCCTCGCAGGGCAAGAGCACACCACAGTTTGTTCCCACACCCGAGAAGAGTTTCAACCGCGGCTTCACAGATTATATGCTGCATGGCTCCAAGGATGGCATAACCTCTTTCGAGAGCCCCAAGTCAAAGGGTGAATACATTGGTAGGGTAAAGTTCGTGTCTCGCAACTATTTCACGGTAGTCGGTGGTGAATTCAACAATGGCGACGGTGCCTGTTTTGTGGGTCGGGACGGCAAGTTGCAGGGGTTCCGCATAAACAAGGTCGAGGGTAACAGGGTGTTCCCGCAAACCATGCCACGCATTGAGAGCGGTGACGAACTGTACCGCAATTATGACTGCGATTTCGAGCGTCAGCTCTCGCGCCCCGATTCTCCGCGCCGCATTGCCATTTCATTGCGTTTCAGTGACAGCGCGTTCGGCTTCTCTCTGCAGGCTACTGATGAGAGCGGGGTGGAGCATTGTATTGAGATGCCG
Organism: Bacteroidaceae bacterium; assembly: GCA_017383665.1. Taxonomy (GTDB): domain Bacteria; phylum Bacteroidota; class Bacteroidia; order Bacteroidales; family Bacteroidaceae; genus HGM04593. Next base: position 1,726 of record JAFNWA010000034.1, read on the forward strand.
TTCAAGAAAGAGGTTGCACGCTCATCGCAGCGCGACAATATCATTACCCAGCTTAGTAAATGGGGTAACACCCCGTTTGAGGTTACTGCGGTAGATGTGGAACTCACAAACGATTGGTTCGTGCCATCGTCACTATTATCAGAGATGCGCCGCACATTGTGCGAACTCATACTCAAGAACAGACGCGCCGCTGTTGTGCGCAGCGATATGCGACTGAAGGATAATGACATTGAATATGTAACAACTGCGCTCGATTATAAGGGTAATGTAGCCAATAAGTATGCACAGCTCTTTTACAAACAGCACAGGGTTACCGATGTGCAACCGGCATTTGAACTCGAAGGCAAGGATGGTGCAACTGTGATGTTCTGCAAGCATTGCATAAAGTACAGCTTCGGCTGGTGCAGCAAGAACGGCAAGCCATCTCCATATAAGGAGCCTTTCTATATAGTCTCGGGCGACGGCCGCAAGTTCCGCCTTGCATTCGATTGCAAGGAGTGTGTGATGAGAGTGGTGGCTGAATAAAGAGAAACTTTTTATCTTAACTCTTAGAAAAATCGAGCCAAAATATAAAAAGTCACGCCTTAGGGGAACGGCGTGACTTTCTTTTTCAGAC
>JAFNWA010000315.1 GCA_017383665.1 Bacteroidaceae bacterium
AGTCTGTGATATAGCCCTGCAATGCGCTCTCGTCCGATGCCAACACAATGTCACCATTGAGCTGTGAAGCACTCACTGATACCTTGTCGCCGTGTACATCAAGCATCAAGTCCACATATCCGCCACCGTCGGAGATGATTGTTGTGCTTCCGGCTGGGTCGATGCTGTTCCAGTCAACTTTGTAACGCATGCGGTAGAGACCGGCAGGAGTTCCTGCAGGGATAGTGAATGAAGGCACACCACTGGCGATTGTGTTACCGTTGCCGGTTGTTGTACCATCGCTCTTGTACCAGGTATCACCAATCTGCGCTGCGTTGTAGCTTACAATCTCACTACCCTCGGCAGGTGTACCGTTGCTGTTTACTGTGTACTCGAATTTACCGTTATTGTTCCAATCGACATATACATACGCACTCATCCAAGAGCCTGTGTAATTGAATGTAGGCTGTACCGTAGCACCTGCCTTTGCCGAGAAGACGCTGACAAGTGTATTGTCGGTATAAACCTTTTTGCTTGCAGCTGTCGAGGTATATGTAGTACCCGACGAAATGAGACTTACACTGTTGAGAGAACGGTCATTGCGGGTCATTGTTGCATCCTTATCATATGTAAGGGCATACTTGTCGGTTGAGAAACGCTTGTCGGGGTTGTTGTCGATGACAATCTCATCGAAATATGCAACCCAGTCGGCCTTGTCGGCGTGTGGTGAGCGTACATCGGGCACTATAACCAAAGAATAGATATCGATACCGCTGTTGGCATTCTCGGCCTTAGAATATGAGAATCCCTTGAAGCCGACAACTACATCCTGCCAGCCGTCCTTGGGAGCGACATCAACATTGGTAACCGCCCAGAACTGCTCCTCCTCGCCCGTCTGCCAGTTCCAGCTATCCTCAACTCGTTTACCCAAGCCAATAACCATCAGACGACTGCTTTCTGGTTTATTCTTGAGGTGAGTCATAATGTGGATATACTGCAACTGTTTTGTCATGCGGATAGGTTCCTTGAGGTTTATCCTGACACCAAAGGTGTTGCTACCGAAACGGCTACGCTGCAGAGCCACGACCTTACCAGTGGAATTTGGAGCCATTCCAATCACTTCGTCAACAGATACATCGGGATTCTCTGTTACCCCGGCATTTCCGCTGAGTGCACCGGTACGGAATGGGCTCTTTTCCCATTTGTCATAAACAGTTATGGATTTATAATCCTCGCTGTCGAATGTTATCGTTGTTTGCGCTGAAGATGCAAGACTAAAAAACATCAACGCTGCTGAAAATAATATATTCTTTTTCATAAGTTTTCTTTTTTATAATCGTGTCGATGTTAATTAATATACATTCAGATTAGAGAGCAACGGGCAAGCACGGCTATCGAGGATTGTTATGCGCAGTTTCTTTGCGTTGTAACCGCTGCCATAACTTTCGCTTGTCTTTCCGTTCAAAGGAATAATACGCTTGTAGCCTACAGTTGTTGTCTGCATTGCAGGACAAAGTTCTGTCCATGTAGCACCGTCGGCACTATATTCAATCTTGAAGTCCTTTATGCGCTGACCCAAGAAAACAGGCTCCTGCATAACAAGGTAACGAATTACCTGTGGTGTATCCCAAGAGAGTGTTATAGTTGCTGTAAGGCTTTCGTCGTTTGTACCCCAATATGTCTCCTTTTTACCATCGGTGAGGTTGGCAGCCTCGTATTTTCCACCGGTGCGTGTCTCGCTCACTTCAATTTTCGCACTCTTGGCAAAATCGGTAGCAGCAGTGCTCTCGTTGAGACCATACACAGGAACAGCCAGACGCTCATGCAACATCTTGCCGAGTTTGGTCAACTCGTTCACTGTATTGTCGGGGAGAACACCATACTGGTTTGGAGGACAGTTGAGGATAAGTGTTGCGTTACGGCCTACGGTCTCAAGATACATCTGGAAAAGACGCTCGGCGCTCTTCATTGACTCGCCCTGATGCCAGAACCAGCCGGCGCTTGTAGCCTTGGCATCGCTCTCACCCGGGTTCCAGAACCAACCGTCGATATCACCCTCTTCGCGGATAACGGTCTCCGACAGGTAATCGGTCATAGCCCAGTTTGTCTCACCGGCATAACCCGACTCGTTACCAATCCAGCGTGCCTCGCCACCTACACCCCACATGATACAGTTAGGAGCGATGCGGTGTACACGGGTACGCAAGTTGGGCACATCGTAGTAGATTTCGGGGTCGATGTCGCGGTTGCCACCCTC
>JAFNWA010000035.1 GCA_017383665.1 Bacteroidaceae bacterium
ATTGCCGGGTTCGACACCGAGGCTCCTGTATATGTAGGTTCGGTTGACGGCAAATCTCTCGATGCTGTGGCTGATCTCATCGAAGCATACAAGGCAACTCCATCATACGAGGCATATGAGGCTATCAACGCAGCTATTGCCAACCTTCCACGCCTTGAGGTTGAGGCCGGCAAGTGGTACCGCATCCGCAACTCGGAGCGTATCAATGCCACATTATATCTGAACCCATTGGCAAACCGCGTCTCAGCAGCTGTCTCAAATGTAAAGAATGCAAACCAATTGTTCACATTCCTGCCCACAGGCAATGACAAGGAGTACTACCTGTACAACGGCAACTACCAGTATATGTTGGGACCTCTCGGCAACAACGAGACAGAGCCTATTGTTACAACTGACAATGCTGCTGCCGGTAAGTGGAAGATTGAGAGCACAACAACAGGTTTGAGCTCTATCATCTGCCAGAACAAGACAGGCGGCAACACCGGACTCCACCTTGCCGGTGACAACCAGCGCCTTGTGCCCTGGACAAACAATGCCGAGGCATCACTATGGTACATTGAGCCTGTTGATGAGTTTGCACTGACAATCAACGAGTATGCGGCAGTGTGCATGCCATTCGCAATGACATTGCCCGAGGGTGTAATTGCTTACACTGCAGGCGCACCACAGACAGCCGACGGCGTTGAGTACATTCCATTGACCGAGTGTGGCACAGGCTACATTGCTGCAAACACTCCTGTTGTACTGGCAGCCGAGAACGGAACATACTACATTGGTGTAGGCGGTGAAACCGAGACTATCGAGGGTGAGAACCAGTTGCGTGGTGTACTCAAGAGCACATCGGTAAGCGGTTCAAACATCTACACACTCAACAATGGCGAGTTTGCAAAGCGCTCAAGCAGCACAGGCACAATTGTTGCAAACACTGCATACTACACAGCCGACAACGCAGCCGCTTCACTCCCTGTAAAGAAGGGCGAGGCTACCGGCATTGAGAATGTGAAAGGCGATAACGGAAAGGTAAAAGGTATTTATGACCTCCACGGACGCAAGGTCACAAAGCCGGTCAAGGGCATTTACATCATTGACGGTAAAAAGGTATTGGTAAAATAATAGACAGAGTTCTTTAAGGACACTAATGCCCTTAAGGACTTTAGAAACTTTAAAGAAAGAGATTCTTCGCGTAAAGTGAAGAATCTCTTTCTTTATACAAACAAAAGAATGCTTTAACTAAAATTATGTGTTATTTTATAAAATATCCTTTATATTTGCACAAGTTGGGACACTAGGTTCAAACGCAAACTATTAACTAATCATATTTTATCTTATGAAAAGATTACTTACATTACTCATTTGCGGTGTACTTTCGGTGGCAACCATGTTTGCCGACGAACCGTTCCGCAACCACAGGTACGACTCGTTCAAGGTACTTGAGACCAACGGTGAGAGTATTGTCTTCATTGGCAACAGTATCACCGACATGCCCTGTTGGCCCGAGGCCTTCAGGACCTCTACCGGCGAATACCTGCCAATAGTGAACCGTGGAAACTCGGGCACATACTCTACCGAGCAGAGCAACAACCTTGAGAGTTACATCAACGGACAGCCCAAGAAGGTGTTCATGATGATTGGTACAAACGACATTGCAATATCGGGCGGACTCAACTTCAGCGGCGAGCAGGTTCTTGCATATGTAAAGAGCATTGTGGAGCGCATACACGCACGCTCACCACAGACAAAGATTTATCTCTACAGCATTCTCAAAAACAACACAGCGAATCGCGTTGAGGCTACATGGCTGCACACAAACGAGATTGTAAAGGAGTATGTGGAGACAATGAATGTGGATTGGCTCACATACATTGACCTCTATGACAAGCTCGCAGGCGTTGCCCAGGGTGGCGTGTGGAGCTACGATAACCTGCACCTCACAGCAGCAGCCTACCAGGTATGGTGCGAGACAATATGCCAATACTTGCAGGAGGGAGAGGATTACACTGTTTCAGCAGTTTATCCAAGCAATACATCGACATTACAACAGAACGGTGGCCTTGGCAGCGCACACGGTATGCGTGCCACATACTTCAGCATGCTTCCAATCAGCAATGACGATGTTTTGGTGTTCGGCGACGAGTTCATCAAGAACGGCGAGTGGCAGGAGCTATTGGGCAACCGCAATGTAAAGAACCGCGGTACAGGCTGGGGCTATGGCGGCGACATTGCTGTTACAAGCAAGATTATTGATGCGACATATGCAAATACAGGCGTGGAGAAGAAGGATGCAAAGGCCATTTTCATCTACACAGGTACAGGCGACTGCAACGGCAGTACAAGCATTGAGACAGTCAAGAGCAATTACAAGGCTCTTGTTGACAAGGTGGCACAGAAATCACCTACATCAAAGATTTATCTGATGGCTCTTGCACCCACAAACAATGCAACAACCAACACATCGCGCATTGCGGCGTTGAACAGCTACATGCAGAGCCTTGCGACAGGCAACATACGCTATGTCGATACATACACTCCACTGCTCAATGGAAATGTAGCCAATACAAAGTATTTCTACCCAAGCAACTACCTTGGCGGTCTTGGCTATGTTGTAATGGCAAATGCCATGAAGGATGCCTTGAAGGCTGATTTCCCGGCTGACACATATACTGCAATAAGCGAAGCCGATGCCGAGGTACGCTATGCACAGGCAACACTGCGCAACACTCTTTCACAGGTAATTGCACGCGGCCTTATAATGGAGCGCGGCGAAGCTATGGGACAGTACGACCCAAAGAAGATGGAGGCATTCGATGCCGAGCTTGAGAATGCATACGCACTTCTTGCAAAGGAGAGCATCACAGAGAACGAGGTTCAGGCTATGGCCGGGAGACTCAACGAGGTTCTCAAAGAGGCTCTTGCCATGCCAAAGGCAAGCACTGCAACCGAGGAACATTGGTATCAGTTCACATCGTTGCGCAGCAACAACCTCTACATCAGTGCCGAGGGCGA
>JAFNWA010000316.1 GCA_017383665.1 Bacteroidaceae bacterium
AGGCAAGAATTTCTTTCTCAATTAGAACATCGGCAAGACCTGTATGTTCTTCGTCAAATTCCTCTTGACCACTTATAAATCTGTAAAGAATTTCGGCAGTAAATCTCGGTGAGCACCGCCGGCAAAGCCATCCACACCATTCTGGTTAAAGCCGGTATAGAGGCCTGCCTGCATATTCAGATACATATTGAACTTATCGTTCTTCTTTTCAATGTTGGTAACGCGCTCAAACAGTGTTTTTTCACCATCAGCCCCATTCGCATTACCGTCTGTACCCTGTGCCATTGAAACTGTTGCAACAAGTGACAAAACAGCCCAAAGTGTGTTTTTCATTTTCATAGATTAAGGAGTTTATTAGTAGTTATTGAAATATTTCTGTATATCTTTCCAATCATGTGTCTTTGTCAAGGCAAGCATCAGCAAAATACGCGCCTTCTGTGGGTTCAACCCCCACGATGCCACAAAGTGATATTTTGCATCATCAACCTCGGCATCCAATGTTGTAGCACCTGTGGGCACGCGCGATGAACGCACTACAACCACCCCTTTACGGCGAGCTTCCTCGAGAGCAGGGAAGACATTCTTGTGAATGTTTCCATTACCAACACCGGCATATACGATACCCTTGTAACCATTCGCCACCATTGCATCAACAGCCTCGCGACCGGCATCAGCATATCCATAAACAATACCCACCTTTGGAAGTTCCTTTAACCTGGAGACATCAAAATACAAATCGCGGGTCTCGTTATATACACCTCCTTTGTGGACATAATGTAATGAACGCTCCTCTGTCATAGGCCTATAATAGAACACCTCGCCGTTATTCACATAACCCTCGGCACCCTCATTAGGAGATTGGAAAGTCTCGACACTCGTTGTATTTGTCTTTGTAACATCGGCAGCACCATAGACTTTGCCATTCATACAAACAAGCACACCACGCTCTTTTGAGGCAGCCGAAGCCGCAACAACCACAGCATTATAAAGGTTTGACGGGCCATCGGCACTTATGGCTGTCGATGGGCGCATTGCACCTACAAGGACAACCGGTTTTTCACTCTTCACCACGAGACTAAGGAAGAAGGCCGTCTCTTCCATGGTATCAGTACCATGTGTAATCACCACTGCATCAACATCTGTCCTGTGCAACAATTCATTCACCCTTGCAGCCAACTTGAGCCACACGGCATTGCTCATATCTTGAGAACCGATGTTCACCACCTGTTCACCCTCAATATCAGCAACCTCTTTTATCGCAGGCACAGCATCGAGCAAGGTTCCTATTGCAACCTGCCCTGCGGTATAATTGGATTTGGTTGCCGAACTACCCGAACCGGCGATAGTTCCGCCTGTTGCAAGAATATACACTTTGGGAAGCTCATTGACACGAGCAAAGCCCACCGATACCACTACGAAAAAAGCAGCAACAACTGCAGCAAATCTTTTGAACATTGTCATAATATCAACATTTAATAATAACCTATTTCCTTTTAACGACTAAAAGCAAAAAAAGTTGGAGAGGCTACACTCTTTTCACTTTAGTTAGGAATTAGACCTGCAGTTAGTTCTAAAATATTGATTCACTCGTCTCGGTTGTAAGAATCTCAAGAGCCTTTATCCCCATCACGGAATTACCCTTGCTGTTCAAGCGTGGACTCCACACCGCCACAGCATAACGGTGAGGACATATTGCGGCAATACCACCACCTACGCCACTCTTCCCCGGCAAGCCGACAAGATACGAGAACTCACCGGCCTCATCATAGAAACCGCATGTCTGCATAATCGCGTTCATGCGCTTAATCTGTGAACGAGTGAGGTCGATACCGGCATGGCTGAACTTGCCACCGTGGTCGGCAAACGCAAGGAAAGCCCTTGCGAGTTCCTTGCAGTTCATCTCAACCGAGCACATAAGGAAGTAAAAGCGTAGCACACGCTCCACATCACATTCTATGTTCTTGTGATACTTCAACAAGTTGGCGATGGCGGCATTCAAGTATCCGGTCTCACGCTCTGAGAGCGCAGTCTCATCATTGTAGTCCACAGTAT
>JAFNWA010000317.1 GCA_017383665.1 Bacteroidaceae bacterium
CATCCTCTTGCTTTCTTTGTAAAATGACTCTTGAGTCATTATTCTCTTGATTTGTTAATCTCTTACATCGGCCCCCCACATGAGTTTCTCCTGCAGGTTCTGTATGAATGAATGCTCCCTGCGACGGATGATAAGCTGGCGATAATTCGCTTTCCTTATGGTGATGGTTGTGTTTTCATCACAACTCTCGTTGCGCCCGTCAATTGCAATGAGATAGTTGCCGCTACGGCTGTTTACGCTAATTTCAACAGTTGTATTGTCTCCAACAATCAATGGCCTTGCGCTAAGGCTGTGTGGGGCAATTGGTGACAATGTCAGCACACTGGCATCGGGTGCGATAATTGGACCGCCAACGCTCAGTGAGTAGCCAGTTGAGCCCGATGGGGTTGCAACAATGAGTCCATCGGCCTGGTATGTGATGGTGTCGCAGCCGTTTAGGGTGGCTTTGAGGGTTATCATTGAAGAGCTGTCGTGCTTCATTATTGCAATTTCGTTGAGTGCAAACGGGTAGCTTTTCAGTTCCTCGCCGTCAGTGCTTGCCTCGATGAGTATGTGTTGCTCTATCTCATACTCCCCATCATGTATATTACCAATAATGCTGTCGATGTTTTCATTTGATGTTGCAGTCAGGAATCCCAGGCGGCCGGCATTTATACCAAAAACGGGAATCTGTTTCTTGCCTACACGGCTGGCTGTGCGCAACAGTGTGCCATCACCGCCGTAACTTATTGCAATATCTGCCGTGAAGTTGTCATCTGTAATCAGTTCCTGAGATTTGGGCTGTACTATTCCCTCTGCACACAGGAAATCATAGAAAGGTTTGTCAATGGCATAACTGTCGCCACGCTTTACTATAGCCTCGAGCAGTTCGCCAATGCTCTCGGATTTTTTTGTCTGGTGCTTGTTCCCGAATATTGCAAACTTCATAAATCTAAACGGCTTCTTGGTTTCCAATACAAAATTAAGACATTTTATAATATAATTTTTTTTATTTGTGCTATTTTTGCAGTATAAATGCGAAAATGTCCCTTGGATTGGGATGTTTTGACTATAAACAAGTGAATATGAGGACTAAACTCAGTGTAAACATCAACAAGGTTGCGACCATCAGGAATGCTCGTGGCGGCAATAATCCTGATATAATAAAAGTGGCAAAGGACTGTGAAGCCTTTGGTGCCGATGGCATAACAGTGCATCCCCGTCCCGACGAGAGGCACATACGCCGTGCCGATGTCCCTGCCTTGCAGGCAGTGCTGCGCACTGAATTCAATATCGAGGGTTATCCGTCAAGGGATTTCCTTGACCTTGTGCTGCGTGTACGCCCTTCGCAGGTGACTCTTGTCCCCGACAAGCCAGAGCAGCTTACATCCAACAGCGGTTGGGATACTGAGAAGGAGCAGCTTTTCCTTCGCGATGTACTGAATGAACTCAGAGAGGCCGGGATACGAAGTTCTATCTTCATTGATGCCGATGTACGCATGGCAGAGTTTGCTGCCGAGGCCGGTGCCGATAGAGTGGAGCTTTATACAGGCCCTTATGCCCATGGGTATGCAACTGACCGCGATGCGGCCATTGCTCCGTTCCTTGAGACCGCTAAGCGCGTGAGACAGTTGGGTATTGGTCTGAATGCCGGTCATGACCTCAGCCTTGAGAATCTCAAGTTCTTTACGGATGTGATTCCTTGGGTCGATGAGGTTTCTATTGGTCATGCGCTCATTTGTGATGCACTTTATATGGGACTTGAAGCGACAATTGCCGCTTACAAGAATTGTCTGAAAAAATAATTAAAACATAAATAACAATGAATACCGATACACTTACTACTGTTGCTGATACTTTGGCAAATGCAATGTCGCCTGTAACAGGAACCTCTCAGGAGAGTCTTAATGTGCTTGATTTGGCAATGAAGGGCGGTTGGATTATGATAATCCTTGCCATACTGTCAATAATTGGCATTTATATCTTTTTTGAACGCTATTCAGTGTTGCGTAATGCGGCTCAGAAGAACCCTTCTTTATTGGCTCGATTGCACGACAATATAAAGGATAAGGATTTTAAGTCGGCTCTCAATTATTGCAAAAGATTGAATACTCCTGTTTCTCGTATTCTTGCAAAGGGTGTGAAGGATTACCGTTTTGACAATGCATCAATCCGTCAGGCTCTTGATAATAGTGCAGGACTGGAGATTGCTGCTTTGGAAAAAGGACTTCCTGTCTTGTCCACAATATCTGCAGTTGCTCCTATGCTTGGTTTCTTGGGTACTGTAACAGGTATGGTACAGGCATTCTGGAATATGTCTCAGGCCGGTGACAATATTGAGGTTGCCTCTTTGTCCGGTGGTATCTATGAGGCTATGGTTACAACTGTCGGTGGTCTTGTAGTGGGTATTATCGCAATCTTCGCCTATAACTATCTGGTTTCAAAAGTTGATAAGGTGCAGAATGCAATGGAGGCCGATATCATCTCTTTCCTTGAGATTGTTACCGAGACAAAGGAAGAGGCTTTGAGCAACCAGGCACCGGTAGTGGCAACCGCCAATGTAGAGACTGTAGCCTCTGTCAAAGTGGCTCCAACAGAGACTGCGACTGTTGTTGAAACTCCCAACGAACCAAAAGAACAGGACTCGTCGGTTGTTTTCAACGCTCCTGAAATTTAATCAGACAAAATGCTATGATAAAGCGAAGGACTAAAACCATAGGCGTTTTCTCAATGTCGTCAATGACGGATATCATATTCTTGTTGTTGATATTCTTTATGCTTACATCGACTATTGTGGTGCCTAATGCGATAAAGGTGAATCTTCCTCAAGGAAAGGAGAGGGCTCACACACAACCTATGGCACGCATAACAATACAAAAGGACCTTACATACTATGCCCAATGGGGAAAGGAAGAGGTTAGGCAGATTGATGAGAGCGAGGTCGCAGCTTTCCTTGCCGAGTGCAGTGCGAAAGATGCAGAAATGTTTGTAGCACTTTATGCCGATGAGGACATCCCCTACAGCGAGGTGGTGAAAGTGTTGAATATTGCTAACGAGAATAAATACAAGATGGTGCTGGCTACTCGTCCGCCCAAGAGTAACTGATGGATAGAATTTCAAAAGAGAAGATGATTGGTATTGTCGGCACCGTGCTTGTGCATGTGGTGCTGGGTGTACTGTTGTATTTTCTGGTGTTGAAAACTCCGCCAATTCCAACTGAAAAAGGTGTTGAGGTTATGATTGGCGTTGATCTTGAAGATGGTTCAGCAACTGAACTCAATGAAACACCTCGCCCGGTGGTAAAACCGGTGTCAGCTCCACCTGTAACTCCTGCGCCCGAAGAGCCGGTCATAACACAAGATAGTGAGGAGAGTATCGCCTTGCCACCTGAGAAACCTAAAAAGGAGAAAGAAAAACCAAAGAAAAAGGAGAAAACTCCCGAGCAGATTCAAAAGGAGAAGGAAGAGGCTGAGCGCAAGGAGCGTGAGCGTGTTGAGGCTGAGACCCGCAAGAATGCCGATAACTCTATTGCCAATGCTTTCAACAAGGGCAGCAAGTTGAGTAAACAGCAGGAGGCTGAAAAGAAGAACTCTTCGAGTGGCTCGCCCATGGGTAATTCAAATGCCGGGAAAAAGGAAGGTGTTGGTGTTTCATACAGTCTTAGCGGTCGCCATCCCGGAACAAAAGGTCTTGTGCAGCCTACATATAATATTCAGGATGAAGGTACTATTATCGTGGCTATAACTGTTGCTCCTAATGGCAAGGTTATTTCTGCCGGAATAGATAACAGAACAATCAATGCAAATAAGGCTTTGCGTGATGCGGCAATAAAAGCTGCATTGAGAACACGCTTCAATAGTATTGATGGCCTTGATAACCAGCGTGGTACCATTACCTATAACTTTAAATTGACAAAGTAATATGAACAAAGTATATGTTTTTCTGGCCGACGGTTTTGAGACCGTTGAGGCATTGGCTCCGGTAGATGTCATGCGCCGTGCCGGCTTGCAGGTGGTAACAGTATCTATCATGGGACGCAAGGAGGTTGTGTCGGCACAGAATGTCATTGTAGTGGCCGATGAGGTGTTTGAGAATGTTGCCTTTGGCAATGCCGATGCGCTTGTGTTGCCGGGTGGCGGTGTTGGAACCGACAATCTGTCGGCTCACGAGCCTTTGCGTACATTGTTGGTAGAAACTTGTTCTCATGGAACTTTGGTTGCTGCAATATGTGCTGCGCCAATGGTTTTTGGCCGCATTGGAATTTTAAAAGGCAAGAAGGCAACTTGTTATCCTGGTTGTGAAGGCGATCTCTTCAATGCCGAATATACTTCAAATGCAGTAGAAAAAGATGGTAATATTATAACAGCCTGTGGTCCTGGTGCATCTTTCGACTTCGGTTTTGCAATTGTCGAGCATTTCTGTGGTGTACAGGTTGTAGATACATTGCGTTCTCAAATGCAATTCTAATTAGAAAACAGTTTTTTATGAAAAGATATCTTATTGTTGTAGCAGGTGGCAAAGGTACCCGTATGGGTGGTGAAATGCCAAAGCAGTTCCAGTTGCTTGCAGGCAAGCCATTGGTTATGGTTACATTGGAGCATTTGCACGCCATTGATCCTATTATGCAACTTATATTGGTGCTTCCGGCTCAGCACATGGAACTTTGGAAACAACTTTGCAAAGAGCACTCTTTCGCTGTGCCATTGATTTTGGCACAGGGTGGTTCTACACGCTTTCACTCCGTACAGAATGGCTTGGCACAGGTTGATGATATTGCCGATGCTCTTGTTGGTGTACACGACGGTGTGCGTCCTTTTGTTTCGGCCAAGGTGCTCGATGAGTGTTTCTCACAGGCATGGGTACATGGCTCGGCTATTCCAATGATTGATGTTCAGGACAGCCTGCGTCACATTGTCGGCTGCAATGGTGTGACCGAGGTGGTTCCACGCGACAGGTATCGTCTTGTGCAGACACCTCAGGTGTTCAAGTTGTCACTGTTGCGCCGTGCATATGAGCAACGCTTTGTCGAGAGTTTTACCGATGACGCTTCGGTTGTGGAGGCTCTTGGAGAGACTGTGACCGGTGTAGAGGGTAACCGCGAGAATATTAAGATTACGACTCCATTTGATATGCTTGTTGCCAAGACATTGATGGAATGCTGGATATCACAACAAGAGATATAAAATTTCTGCCCGGCGTGGGCGAGCAACGCGCCACGCTGCTAAGCAGGGAACTGAACATCCGTTCCCTGTATGATTTATTGTACTATTTCCCTTATAAATACATTGACCGTAGCCGGGTTTTCAAGGTAAGTGAACTTGGCGGGCAGTTGCAGCATGTGCAACTGTTGGGTGAGATACGCTCGTTCGAGGAGATGGGCGAGGGTGCATCGCGCCGTCTTGTTGCGCACTTTACAGATGGTACAGCCTTTGTTGACCTTGTCTGGTTCAGGGGTATAAAATTCATCAAGAACCGTTTGAAACTCAACACACGGTATGTCGTTTTTGGCAAACCCTCCATGTTTAATGGCAGGGTGAATATCGCGCACCCCGATGTCGATGATGCATCTTTGTTGAAACTGGATACGATGGGTTTGCAACCCTATTACAATACCACAGAGAAGATGAAACGCAGCGGACTGAACTCTAATGCAATGCTGAAGTTGATTCAGAATCTTCTTGAACTTCTAAAGTATCCGTTGCCCGAAACTCTTTCACCTGACATTGTGCAGAGGAACGGGCTTATGTCGCTCGATGATGCCCTGCGCATAATACATTTTCCGCGCAATGGCAAGGAACTGCAGCTTGCACAGTACAGGCTGAAGTTCGAGGAACTCTTCTTCATACAGCTGAACATCCTGCACTATGCCCGTGAGAGACAGACACGCTATGTGGGGCACCGTTTTGCCAAGGTTGGCGAGATGTTCAACCGTTTCTACAGCGAGCAGTTGCCGTTCCAACTCACCAATGCCCAGAAGAGGGTGGTGAAGGAGATTCGTGCCGATGTGAACAGCGAAAGGCAGATGAACCGCCTGCTGCAGGGCGATGTGGGCAGTGGCAAGACACTTGTTGCACTGATGTCGATGTTGCTCGCCAAGGATAACGGCTATCAGGCCTGTCTGCTTGCCCCTACAGAGATACTTGCCGAACAGCATTTTGCCACATTGCGTCGCATGTTGGGCGGGTTGCCCGTGAGGGTGGAACTGCTCACCGGCAGTACAAAAGCGAAGGAGAGGATTCCGTTGTTCGAAGCTCTTGAGGATGGAAGCATTGATATTCTTGTGGGTACTCATGCTGTGCTTGAGGATAATGTGCAGTTCCGCAATCTTGGCATTGTGGTAATTGATGAGCAGCACCGTTTCGGTGTTGTGCAGCGTGCCAAAATGTGGGCAAAGAATGCAATTCCGCCTCACATACTTGTGATGACTGCAACCCCCATTCCGCGTACATTGGCAATGACGCTATATGGCGACCTCGATGTCTCTGTCATTGATGAGCTACCACCTGGTCGAAAACCAATCACCACATCGCACATATTCCGCAACCGCATTGACAGCCTATACTCCTTTATACGCACACAGATAAATGAGGGGCGGCAGGCATATATTGTATATCCCCTTATCAGCGAGAGCGAGAAACTCGACCTCAAGAACCTTGAGGATGGTTATAAACAGTTGTGCAATGTGTTCTGTGACTACAAACTCAGCAAGCTTCATGGCAAGATGAAACCTAAGGAGAAGGACGAGGAGATGCGTCGTTTTGCATCCGGTGAGACACAGATACTGGTTTCTACCACGGTTATAGAGGTGGGTGTGGATGTTCCCAACGCCTCGGTAATGGTAATTGAGAATGCCGAACGCTTCGGCCTTTCGCAGCTTCATCAGTTGCGTGGCCGTGTTGGGCGTGGGGCATCGCAGTCCTATTGCATATTGGTGACCGATTACAAACTCTCCGAGGATACGCGCAAGCGCATGGAGATTATGACTACAAGCAACGACGGTTTTGAGATTGCCGAGGCCGACCTCAAACTGCGTGGTCCCGGTGACATGGAGGGTACACAGCAGAGCGGTATTGCCTTCGACCTGAAGATAGCAAACCTTGCACGCGACGAGCAGTTGCTGAAATTTGTGCGCGAGGTTGCTCGCGGTGTCATTGAGGCCGACCCACAGTGCAATAGCCCACTATACCGTGTTGTGTGGGAGCGGCTACGCAGTATAAAAAGGATGAATAACTGGAATTGGGGTGCAATTTCATAATCAATCCCTAAAAATCATGGGTTTTCATTTATTTTGAATATATTTGTACTCAGTGGTGGGATGTATGAATCCTGGCACAATTGGTCAAACGAAATTAACATAATATGGAAAAGACTCTTATTCTAATCAAACCCAACGCTATTCAGCGTGGCTTGACAGGTGATATTATTACTCGCTTTGAGAGAAAGGGATTGCGTTTTGTGGGAATGAAAATGCTTTTCATGACAGACGAACTTGTTGCCGAGCATTATGCTCATCTTGTTGCCCGTCCATTTTTCCCTTATTTGAAGGCTTCAATGCAGGCTGCTCCGCTCATTGCATGTTGTCTTGAGGGCGCGGAGGCTGTTGAGACCGTACGACAGATGGTTGGTGTTACCAACTCACGCAAGGCTCTTCCCGGTACAATTCGTGGTGATTTCTCTATGAGCGGCGAGCAGAATGTTGTTCATGCATCCGATTCTGTTGAGAATGCACTTGTTGAGATAAACCGTTTCTTCAAGCCCGAGGAGTTGTTTGATTACCAGTCGGCTGTTACCTGTTTTGAGTATGGTGGTGAGGAGACCATTAAATATAAGTAAAAGGTGAGTATCATAAAAAGAAAAATAGGGGTTGCAGTTCTATTGGTGATGACTGTGATGGGTGTAAAGGCTCAGGATGCTATGCCGGAGCCGGTTATGCCACACAAGCCAATGGAATTGGTCGATACTCTGTATTTGCGCAACATGTTGCTGAACGAGGAGAATATTATCCCGTCGGACAACATGTATCCCGAATGGAGAAACAGTATCGTGCACTACAACTCCGCGATGCCCGATTCCTTTAGAATAAATCTGCGCAACTCTGTGATGCCGACCCTGAACACGAAGATTACAGATGTGTTCGGGTATCGTCCGTCGCGCAAGCGTGTACATCAGGGTCTCGATATAAAGGTAAAGACCGGAGATACCATATATGCTGCATTTGACGGGAAGGTTCGCATAACCGCATACCAACGCCGTGGCTATGGCCATTATGTGGTGATACGCCACAATAACGGGATTGAGACTTTGTATGCTCACCTTTCGAAAAAACTGGTAAAGGTCAACCATAATGTCAAGGCCGGTGACCCTATCGGTCTTGGTGGAAATACGGGGCGTAGTTCCGGGTCGCATTTGCATTTTGAGACCATACTTATGGGCAAGAGTATAGATCCTGCCGCGATGTTCGATTTCAAGAATCAAAAGACAACAGGCGAGAGTTATATATACCGTAGGCCGGGTAGCAAGTATGTAGAGAACGGAAAGGTCAAGACTGCCGGTCCGGAACCCAAATTCCATAAGGTTAAAAGTGGTGATACGATTGCAAGAATTGCAAGGAAATACGGTGTTCCGCAAAAACAGATATTTGATTTGAATGGCCTGAATTCCCGTTCGGTTATACGACCCGGTCAGAGTCTTCGGTATCAATAAGCGGGGCGAACAAATGTTCCAAAAATTTTGTTTAACAAAAAATAGATGATTATGAAGAAGTTTTTAATGGTAGCCATTGCTGTGTTTATGATGGCAGGTACAGCTGCAGCGGTAGAGAGTGTGGCAATAGTGGAGAACAATGTGACAGCAACAGAGAATGAGAATATTGCTGATAAATTGATCGCATTGATGAAGGATTATACAAACAAGGCTAATGCAGCTACATCTATGGATGTTCTTGAGAAGCTCTATGCCGAATTCGAGACCACAATGGCCGATTTTGCCGAGAAGAACGCTGCCGAAATTGCAGAATTTGAGGCAAATATCACAGACGATGCAAAAAAGAAGTATGAAGCTGCGCTTCAGAAAGCAACAGAGCGACTGACAAAGGCTTTTGAAAAGAAGGCTTTGCAGTTTATGGGAGAGTAAATATAGCCTGTAACTTTTAAGATAGAAGAGGTTGACTAAAAAAGGCTCTTTTTATCAAACCTCACAAAAGGGAACGACCCATTTTTGCTTTTGGGTCGTTCCCTTTTATTTTGCTGTCCGATATTTTGTTTTTTTAAGAAAATCATATACATTTGCGATAGTTAATGTTGACATTATTGTTTAACCCTTAAATAGATGATTATGAAAAAGTTTTTGTTGGCTGCTATTGCAGTGTTTATGATGGCAGGTACAACTATTGCTGCTGAAAATGTAGTAGTGGTAAATAATGAAGTGACAACAACAGTATCAGAAAATGCTGCAGACAAGTTGATAGCACTAATTAAGAGCTACACAAATAAAATCAATGCAGCCAAGACTGTTGATGAATTGATGAAGGTTTCAGAACAGTGCTATACAGAAATGATGGAATTCCAGGAGAAGAATATGGAAGAGATTATGGCACTTGAGGGTATTTTGACCGAGGAGCAGCAGGCTGCATACGAGGAGAAACTTGAGGCTGTAATGGCTGAGTTTGAAGCTGCAGCAGAGAAGAAGGCCGAGGAACTCATGGGGGAGTTTGAGCTTGAAGATGCTGAATTCTAATCGGCGTTCATGTATATATAAATAGAGCCTCGCGCAATGCGCGAGGCTCTATTTATATACTGTTGTTTTTTTACTTTTTGTTATCGCAATGTTATTCTTTGGAATCATTGTCTGTGAAGAAACTCTTTATTATCAATGGAATATCGGTGTTGTCAATGACACCGTTGAACCTGTCTGCATTCTCGCCAATGGCAAAGAGCGGAACAAATGTACCGGAGTGATTGCCGCTTGCCCATGACAGCAGAGCTGCGCGGTCAAGGTCGTATATTGCTTCGTATGCGATAAGCTTGGCAAGGTCTGATGTCATCTCTACATCTTCATCGGCATTGTGGTTGCCTCGTGGCTCCACACCAATATTTTCCTTTACGAGTTCTGCAACTTTGCCCCATGTTGTCTCTCCCATTGCACTCAGCATGGCTGCGAGTTTGTCAATGCTCACTTTTTGCGATGAAAGGGCTTTAAGGTTCAGTTTGTACTGGCCAGTGTAGCCAAGAACAATGCCACCGGTCTCATGGTCGGCAGTAACGATGATGAGGGTCTCGTCCTTGTGCTTCTTGTAGAACTCATAGGCTTCGGCAATGGCTGCATTGAAGTCGAGCACCTCGTTAATCATGGTAGCAGCATCGTCGCTGTGCGAAGCGTAGTCAATTTTGCCGCCCTCGACCATCATGAAGAAACCTTCTTTCTTGCTCTTCTTGCTCAAGAAATCTATTCCGGCTCTTGTTATCTGCGCAAGGGTAAGGTCATCGGCTGTGCGGTCAATGGTATAAGGCAATTCTTCGGCTACATTCTCCTGGTAGAGCATCATCTTCTTGGCTTTCTTGGCTTTCGATTCGTAATCATCATAGCCACGGACTATTGTATATCCTTGTTTCTCAGCTCTTGCATACAGGTCGTTGCGCTGCTCTGCGGTGCATTTAGCATCGCCGCCTGCATAGAAATCATAGTCTGCTTCGAGCATCCATTGTGCAATATCGTTATAGTTGTTGCGGCTAACATTGTGTGCATAGAATGCCGAAGGTGTGGCGTGGTTTATGCACACCGTTGTAGCAATGCCGACAGCCATGCCGTTGTTCTTGGCATGAAGGGCTACGCTATGGACATCATTGCCCTCTGCATCTTTACCGATGCGGCCGTTGCTTGTCTTGCTGCCGGTTGAAAGTGCGGTACCCGATGCTGCAGAGTCGGTCACTCCGTTGCTCGCCGAGAAAGTGGTGACAAAGGCACTCTCGGGGAACTGCGTGAAGACCAGTTTCTGTGGACGGCCAATCACACCCTGCATCTCACCCAGATAAAGTTCTGTTGCAAGAACATGTGAAGGTCCCATGCCATCTCCAATGAAATAGAATATATACTTTGGTTGTGCAAAACCAGTTGCTACAACAAGCAATAGAAGCAGTGTCGCTAAAATTCGTCTCATTTTGTTCTGTTTTTATTTTTCATTAGGGTTACCCACCTTGCCGGCAAACAGCACCTCTTTGCTGTTGTCTTTTATTATTGCGTATATGAATGGACGGTCAAAGGTGATGACCTCAATCTTCTGTGGCCTCATTGAGAGTAATCCTGTGATAGCCATAGTTACGGCGGCCGCCTCTGTTCCTTTTTCGTTTACATTGATATAGGTTTTCTGTACAACATCGCTGATGAACAACGGTTCGTCCGATATGCCACCGAACTGTGCCTTGCCACCGAATGCTCTCTTGATACCCATGTTGGCAAGTGTGTTTTTAATGCTCATGCCGAAGTCTGTTGTGAACTTGGGCAGTGAAAGGGATACATCGCTCACAGTCATGTTCATGAGATAAGTGTCAAAATCCTTTGCTACATATTCTGCAGCCTCATCACACTTCACTCCTTCGCCCGGCAATATGAACAGCATGCTGTATCCGCCCTGCAATCTTTTTGTGACCATTGACACTACATCGTCCTTATAGAACTGTTCGTTTGAACGCATCATCATCATTGGCACCTTGACCTGCTTACCCTTTTCTGTGGTGAATTTCTGATTCGTGGTATTGCTCTCCTGGAATGGCTTGCTCCATGCGGCCTTCAAATAGAGTGCGTTTATGAGGAGCATCATGTCGCTGTCTTTGAAACGGTCGAGTATTGTCGGTATCTTGCCGTTGGTGTTCTCCTTGCACCACTCATTGACACGGTTGACTGTCTCTTGGTTGAACTCGGCTCTTTCAACAAGTGCGTCAAGAAACTTCTTGTTGGTTTCAACGAACTCCTGTTTTACATCAAAATCCTCCCTTATCCAGATTGAGTTTGCAATCCTTATATCACCGTGCTCATTCCAAACGGTCTTTGTGGCAATATCATCCAGGAGTTTGCGGCTCTTGGCATTGGCGCTGTCGCCAAGCTGCATGATGTCGATAATCTCTGTCCTGGTCTTTCCTTCGGCACCATTGGCAACCATAGCCATAGCAAACTGCGCACTCAACGGAGATAGGCAGATGTTCTCCTTGTCCATCTCCCTGCATGCCTCGCCAAGCAACTTGCCCCAGAAAGAGTTGTCCTTTGTTGCCGGTGTTTCAACTACGGCTGTCACCGGCTCTCTGTTGTCATGGCTAATCTCCTGTGCAGCAACATTCGCCTTGTTTTTTGTTGTACCACAAGATGCCATGGCTGCAATGGACATAATGTATAATGCTTTCCTTATCATCAGAATACGAATTTCATCAAGTCGTTATATGTTGCCAAAACAAATAGTCCAAGAATAATCAACATGCCCACCATTTGTGCGCGCTCCATGAATTTGTCGCTTGGCTGTTTGCCGGTAATCATCTCATAAATGAGGAACAGGGCATGTCCACCATCGAGTGCCGGAATGGGCAGAATGTTCATAAAAGCCAATACGATAGAGAGGAAGGCTGTCATGAGCCAGAACTCGTGCCAGTCCCACATGGATGGGAACATACTGCCGATGGAACCGAACATACCCACCGATTTTGAGCCCTCTGATGTAAATACATATTTAAAGTCACCGACATAACCGCGCAATGCATCAATCGCGTAACCTACACCGGCAGGGAATGACTCAAAGAATGAGTATGAGATGTGTTCTACCGGGTAGTTGTTGCCCAGGTTCATTACACCTAACCTGTAGGTTGAATCAGCGGTTGCTGTCAATGATATGATTTCATTGTTGCGTTCAACCTTTATCTCTAAGGTCGCAATGTTCCCGCTATTCATCTTGTCCATCACGAGCTTTATATCACTCCATGAATTTATTTCCTCGCCGTTAATCGATACAATACGGTCATTGACCTGAATGCCTGCATTCAATGCTGTGACAACAGTGCTGTCAATACCATCTACAACGGGCGCTCTTCTGATTGATAAAAAGTTGGTGGGTTTGTTTATATTCATCAGGTCGAGTGACTCCGGCATGTCTATCTTTACCTCATTGCCATTGCGGAGTACTGTTACTGTTTTTGCTTCGCAAAGATTGCGGAACAGATTCATCGCCCGGATTTTGTCAAACATCTTGAGCTCACTGAAATAGAGTTCATGTACCTCTTCGCCGTCCATCTTAAGGAGCAGGTCTCCGTCCTTGAAACCAATCTCCTTGGCTTTCTCGCTGAACACAAAACCATTCTCCATCTTGTGTGTGTCAATATAGTCCTCACCCCAAGTGAAAAGAATCATTGAATAGAGGAAAAGAGCAAGTATAAGGTTGAACATAACGCCGCCTACAATGATGAGCAGGCGCTGCCAAGCCGGTTTTGAACGATACTCCCATGATTGTGCAGGCTGTTTCATCTGTTCGGTGTCCATAGACTCGTCAATCATTCCCGATATCTTGCAATAGCCACCAAGTGGTATCCAACCTATACCATATTCTGTGTCGCTTTTCTTTGGTTTCCATTTGAAAAGAGAGAACTTCCAGTCAAAGAAAAGATAGAATTTTTCTACACGAACCTTGAAGATTCTTGCAAAAAGGAAGTGACCGAACTCATGAATAAGCACCAGGATACTCAATGCAAGAATGAGTTGCAGTGCGCGTATCAAAAATATTTCCATAGCGTATTATATTGTTTTTGTTTCTTTTTTACTTTTTCAAATCCAAGTTGTTACCATTTCCCTTATCTCTTTGTCTGTCTCGAGGTAGTCTTCGAGCGTGGGCTTCAGTATGTATGTAGCTTTTTCCATTGCGCGTTCTATGAGCTTTGGCATGTCTGTGAACTTTATGCGCTCCTCAAGGAAGGCTGCAACGCATATCTCGTTTGCTGCATTCACTACACAGGGTATGTTGCCACCCTCGGCAAGTGCTGTGTAGGCGTGGCGCAGGTTGGG
This sequence comes from Bacteroidaceae bacterium, assembly GCA_017383665.1. Classification (GTDB taxonomy): domain Bacteria; phylum Bacteroidota; class Bacteroidia; order Bacteroidales; family Bacteroidaceae; genus HGM04593. The sequence continues at coordinate 14,014 of JAFNWA010000317.1, forward strand.
GAACAGTTCAAGATTGGGCTTCTCGAATGTGAGTTCCTTGAGGGTGTTCCAGTCAATACGCTCAAAAGATGATGTAAGGCGTGTGGGGTATGTCAGTGCATACATGATTGGGAGGCGCATGTCGGGAGTGCCCAGTTGTGCCTTTATGGCTCCGTCGGCGAATTGTACCATTGAGTGAATTACGGATTGTGGATGTACCACTACTTCAATGTCCTCGGCTCCTACACCAAACAGCCATTTCGCCTCCATCACCTCGAAACCCTTGTTCATCATTGATGCCGAGTCGATGGTAATCTTGGCACCCATGCTCCAATTGGGATGTTTCAGCGCCTGCTGGCGTGTTACATGTTCCAGCTGTTCCTTTGTGAATGTGCGGAAAGGACCGCCGGAAGCCGTGAGGATAAGTTTTTCCACCTTGTTCTGCATTTCACCGGCAAGACATTGGAAAATGGCAGAATGTTCCGAGTCAACGGGCAAGATAGGGGTCCTGTGTTCTATTGCCAGTGCATTTATCATTTCACCCGCAACAACCATCGTCTCCTTGTTGGCAAGCGCAATCGCCTTGCCTGCCTTTATGGCATTGATTGTGGGGCGAAGTCCCGAGAATCCTACCATTGCTGTGACAACAATGTCAATGGGTTTTGATTCCACAATCTGACAAATGGACTCATAACCACCATAAACTTTTATCGGCAGATCTGCAAGCGCCTCTTTAAGTTGCTGGTATTTGCTCTCGTCGGCAATCACTACTGCTTCCGGCATGAATTTGCGTGCTTGCTGTATCAGTTCGTTGACGCGTGTGTTTGCTGTTATTGCATATACCTCAAACTTGTCGGGGTGCTCCTCTACGACCTGCAGGGTCTGTGTCCCAATTGAACCTGTTGAACCTAATATGGCAATGGTTCTTTTCTTTATTTCGTTCACCATCTTTTTCGTGTTAGAATGCTATGTAAATATTGGGGTCAAGTGGTTTGCTCCTGTGCCACAACTCCAGGTGCAGGAACTTCTTTTCCTCTCTCTTATAACCACTGCCATCACTGAGTGTGCCTATGACTTCACCACCATAAACCTTATCTCCGACCTGTTTCAGCAAGCGGTAGCAATTGCGGTAGATGGATATGAGGTTTTCACGGTGTTGTACAGCAATTGTAAAACCATCGTTCGCAGTGTAGTCACTGAATACAACAATTCCGTCATGGATAGAAACTATGCTCTCTCCGGCAACTTCATTTATATCAACGCCGTAATGTCCATTGGTCGGGTCAAAACCTCTTATGATTTCACCCTTTGTGGGGCGGAACAGATTCAATTCTTGCAGTGCAGATACACTGGCTGCCTGTGATGTCAGGTTGTATCTCTCTCGCTCCTCCCACTCTTTGACAAATTTTGCTTCGAGTTCGGTGGTCTCAACATTGATGCTGTCCTGCGATATTGGCATGAGTGAATTCTCAAGTGAGTCAATGCTTATCTCATCGTTGATTATAGCACGGATGTTTGCTAAATATACATCTTGTTTCTTTACTTCGTTCATCAGTGAGTCAACGCGAAGATTATTGCTGACAAGTTTGTCTTTTGCCGCTTTGTCCATATATCCGGGAAGCAGATTCCCAACAGGCGTTAATATCACAATAAGGTATAATATGCCGGCAACCAACAGGAACGACAGGACAAGTGATAAGATTACCCAAAGTGGCGAGATGTAGAAACCGAGAACATTTTCCAATTTGTTCTCGTTGTGTATTGTCAAACGGTATTTGCGCAATAGCCTGCTACGGAAACCTTTCTTTTTCATGTCGAAATTTGTTTTAAAGGGAAACGAGTCCTTTCGGTAGGTCGAATACGATAGTCTGTCTATCGTGGTCAATGTCTGCAATTAACTCCTCCTGTGCAGGAATCAAAAATTCCTCTCCGTTGTTCTCCACTACAAAAAGTGTATTTATGGTGCTGTCGTCAATATCAACAATTTCACCAATATGTCCTGCGCTTCTGTCCTCTGCTGTGAATCCTATGAAATATCCCAAAGAAACCTCGTCGCTTTCCTCTACCCATTTGCGTGGAATGAATGCATCGCGGTTTGTGAGGTAGCGTACCTCATCTGCTGTTTCCATGCGTTCCATCTTTGCAATTAGTGTGTCACCGTTCTTGGGGCGCACCGATTCAAAGAAGAATGGTACCAGTATGCCGTCGATGTCACAGGCTACAAAGTCACACCCGTCTCCAAGTGCAAAGGTGTCACCCTGCAGGCCAATCTCTCCCTTTGTGCCGTGGGGCTTAAGGAATTTCCCGAAATATACGAAATCCTCTTTCTTGAGCATATCTGTGGATTTATGATCGTGTTATTTTTGCTCCAATCTGGTTAAGCCTCTCCTCAAGGTTCTGATAACCGCGGTCTATTTGTTCAATGTTGTCAATGCGGCTCACGCCGTCGGCACTCATTGCTGCAATGAGCAATGCAATTCCGGCTCTGATGTCGGGTGAACTCATTGCACGCGGCTTCAGGGTAAAGCGTCTGTCGTGTCCTATTACTACTGCACGGTGTGGGTCGCAAAGGATAATTTGTGCTCCCATATCAATTAGTTTATCAACAAAGAACAAACGGCTTTCAAACATCTTCTGGTGTATGAGCACGCTACCCTTGGCCTGTATTGCGGTTACAAGGAGTACGCTTAAAAGGTCGGGGGTGAGTCCCGGCCATGGAGCATCGCTTATATTCATGATAGAACCGTCTATGAAGGAGTCGATTTCATAGTGTTCCTGTTCCGGAATGTAAATGTCGTCGCCTCTCTGCTCGAATTTGATACCAAGACGGCGGAAACTCTCAGGAATTATTCCAAGATTCTCGAATGAGACATTCTTTATGGTCAATTCGCTTTGTGTCATGGCTGCCATGCCAATGAAACTTCCAACCTCAATCATGTCGGGCAGGGCACGGTGTGTGCATCCTCCCAACTCCTTTACACCTTCAATGGTGATGAGGTTGCTGGCAATGCCTGAAATCTTTGCGCCCATCTTGTTTAGCATGCGGCACAACTGCTGTATATATGGTTCACATGCAGCATTGTATATGGTTGTCTTGCCCTCGGCCAGCACGGCCGCCATAATAATGTTGGCAGTACCGGTAACCGAAGCCTCATCAAGCAGCATAGAACAACCTTTGAGCTTTTCGGCATTCATGCGATACACTCTCTTCTCGGTGTCGAACGAGAATTGCGCACCCAACTTCTGAAGACCTAAGATGTGTGTGTCCAATCGGCGGCGTCCGATTTTGTCGCCACCGGGTTCGGACATTGTTGCTTTGCCGAATCGGCCAATGAGCGGTCCTATGAACATTACCGAGCCTCTGAGCCTTGCACAGCCGTTTATGTACTCCTCGCTTTCGATATAATCGAGGTTGATGTTGTTTGCTTGGAAAGTGAAACAGCCCACGCCGTTGCGTGTTACTGAAACACCCATGTTGATAAGCTGGTTGATCAGGTTATTTACATCGGCAATATCAGGGATGTTCTCAATAGTAACCTTCTCGCTTGTGAGTAGAGTGGCACAAATCTCCTGAAGAACCTCGTTCTTTGCTCCTTGTGGAGTAATCTCGCCGTGCAGTTTGTGCCCGCCCTCTATGATGAATGAAGCCATAGTCTATGTCGTTGAATGGTTCTTAAAATTTTCTTTTGAATGGCTTTTTGCCGTTATTGCGCTTGCCGTTGTTCTGGAAGTGTCGCTGCTGATTGTTTCCCGGAGTTATTCTTATCTCTCTGTCTGCGATGTCTATGGCTCCTTTAGTGTAGAGTCTCAAATCTTCAATAATTCTCTTGTCCTCTACACCGTCCTTGTTCCATGCGATGTAGTTCTTCTTCATCTGGATGAGAATCAGCTCCACAAAATTCTCCCTCTCATCTCCATCTTCAAGTGTCATCGCGTGGGCAATCATGCCTTCAACAATGCGTCCATAGTGTCTGTTCCTTATTTCACCGTCACGGTATGGTACGCGTTGCGGTGCAACATGGAACTCCTCGGGCTTGATTACTTCGCAAGGGTAGTCGATGTCAAGCCTGAAATCCGACATTATCGCCAGGTGGTCCCATAACTTACGCTCCTGGTCGGGCTGGTTCGGGAACATACTTTTCATTATGTGGACAATTGTCTCCGCACATTTCTGACGCTCGGCTCTATCTTCAATGGTCAGTGCATGGTCAACCATTTTCTGTACAGAACGACCGTATTCAGGGAGCGGCAATCTCTTTTGTCTGGTGTTGTATTCCATCATAGCGGTATGTTTTTAATTGTTCTTCAAAAGTTCCTTTGGTTTAGTGGCTACGAAGTTCTTCAGATAGAATGGCTCAAAATAGGCAATATCCTCAAACCTCTCCTCAAACCATGCCTTTTCTGCGAGCGGCATCATGCTCTTTGCCAACGCGTGGTTATGTTCGCTCAGGAAACGGGCATTCGGGTGATTGATTATCTTGCTGCACTTCTCGGCTCCGCCACCAAAGAAATATACGGGCTGCTTGTCCAGCAGTTCCTTGTAACTCTCTTCGGTTACCACCTCGGCATGTGTGGGCTTGATAACATTAAGCGCGCGGTCATATACCGTTGCATAGACCTCGTTGCGTCGTGCATCAATCATTGGGCATAGCAATGCGTTCTCGTCAATGTCTTCGCGGAACAGTACGGGGACACACATGACGGCAGTTGTGGGGATGGCAATGAGCGGAATGTCCCGGCCATAGCAAATTCCCTTTGCTGTTGACGATGCAATACGCAGGCTTGTGTATGAACCTGGCCCACAGCTCAGAGCCACAGCGTTTATTTGGGCGCCCTGTTCGTCGGCTGTTTGCAAGGCCTTCTCCACAAATGGAGCAAGCACTTTGGCATGAGACATCTCTTCGCAATTCACTCTTTCGAAAAAAACATGCCCGTCCTGACTCAATGCAACCGAACAAATGCCTGCCGATGCTTCTATGTGTAATATTATCGTTGTCATTGTTTTAAAACTGTTTTATCGCTGCAAGTGCTACGATGGGTAATTAGATGCAAAAATACAAATTTATTGCCACAATAACTAATAAATAATATTTTTTAATAATATTTATACGACGGTGCTAAAAAATGGCTCAGCAACTGCGTACATTCCGAATATTTGACTAAATTTGCCAAAATAGATGATTTTTAATGGCACGGGTTTGCGCCCTGCCGATAATTAGACATAAGTATGATATATTCAATGACAGGTTACGGGAAGTCTGTAACCATTTTTGAGGATAGGAAGATTTGTGTTGAGATTCGTTCGCTCAATGGTAAGGCTATGGATTTGTCAACACGCATAGCTCCACAGTTCAAGTGTAGAGAGATGGAAATCCGTTCGCTCATTACGGCGGAATTGGAACGAGGTAAGGTTGATTTCTCATTGTGGGTGGAGCAGAGCGAGAAGGCAGATACTCCATCAATCAACAGCGCTGTCATGCAAGGGTATCTTGACCAGATGAAGGAGATTTCCAAGGATAGTGGCATGGCATTGCCTGAGAATATTTTTGAAGTATTGCTGAAAATGCCCGAGGTTATAGCCCGCAAGGAGATTCACGAGGTAACTGATGAGGAGTGGGTTGTGGTACTTGATGGTATAAAGATGGCTATTGCCGATTTGATGGCTTTCCGCAAGCAGGAGGGTGAAGCACTTGCTGTGAAATTCAATAGTAAAATTTCCAATATATCTCAGTTGTTGGCTTCAGTTGAACCTTTTGAGAGAGAACGCGTCGAGAAAATCCGCAACCGCATTGAGGAGGCGCTCGTAAATGTGGCAGGCGTAGATTATGACCGTAACCGCCTGGAACAGGAACTCATCTTTTATATTGAAAAACTCGATGTAAACGAGGAAAAACAGCGTCTTTCAAATCACTTGCAGTACTTTCTTTCTACAATGGAGGAGGAGCGCGGACAGGGCAAGAAACTTGGCTTTATCGCTCAGGAAATGGGCCGCGAAATCAATACTCTTGGCAGCAAAAGCAATCATGCCGAAATGCAGAAGATTGTTGTGCGCATGAAGGATGAATTGGAACAGATTAAGGAGCAGGTGCTCAATGTCATGTAAAGACTCATAGGATATGAAAAAGGGAAAAGTTGTTATATTTTCGGCACCGTCAGGTTCGGGCAAGTCAACATTGGTGCATTTTTTGATGGAGCAAGACTCCTCTTTCGGTTTTTCGGTGTCGGCAACAAGTCGTCCGCCCCGTGGCGAGGAGAAACATGGTGTTGACTACTATTTCTTTACACCCGACGAGTTTCGTGCACGCATTGCTGCCGATGAGTTCGTGGAGTATGAAGAGGTGTATCCGGGTCGCTTTTACGGAACGCTGAAATCGCAGGTGGAGCATCAACTCGAGGTGCAGAACATTCTTTTCGATGTTGATGTCAAGGGTGGTTGCAGTTTAAAGAAATACTATGGTGAGCGCGCCCTGTTTATCTTTGTGCAGGCACCTTCAATAGATGTTCTGCGTGAGCGTCTCATAGGCCGTGGTGATACCTCAATGGATGAGATTGAGAAGCGTGTCAGCAAGGCCGAGTATGAGATGACATTCTCTAAATTTGCCGATAGGGTGATTGTTAACGATAACCTTGATGAGGCAAAAAAGAATCTTATGGCAATTGTTGAGAAGTTCCTTAATGAATAAGACACCCAAGATTGCAGTATTCGGTGGCAGTTTCGACCCAATACACAATGGTCACCTTGCTCTCGCCGGTGAAGTTTTGTCGCGTGGCCTTGCCACAGAGGTGTGGTTTATGGTCACTCCGCAGAATCCGCATAAGCAGGACTGCGCATTGAGTGATGAACTGTTGCGTTTGCAGATGGTGCAGTTGGCGCTCCTGGATAAACCGGGAATGGTGGCGTCCGATTTTGAATTCTCTCTTCCACGCCCGTCGTACACGCTGAACACGCTTGCCGCACTTGCTGCTGCCTATCCCGAAAAGGAGTTCTCCCTGCTTATTGGTGCCGACAATTGGGAAAAGTTTGACCGCTGGTATAAGGGTGACGAGATTCTTGCCCGTCACAATGTGATTGTCTATCCTCGTGGAAATGAAGCCGAGCCACTTTTGCCACAAGGTGTGCAATGGCTCCCGGCAAAACTTTACGATGTGAGTTCTACTATGGTGCGTGCGGCGCTCTTGAAAGGTAAGGAAATTTCAGGCTTTGTACCACCGGCTGTTGCTTCATTCATCAATGAGAAAAAAATGTACAAGAATGAAAAATAAACTTTTTGCTATTCTCCTCCTCTTTGCACTGCCGGTTGTTGCGCAGGACAAGGCTAAACTATATGACGAAATGTGCGACCCGTTGCAGGCCGTTTTCTGTGATTATGTCAGGACGCAGTCGCAGACAAATCGTATTTCCAACCCTGCCGGCGAGTACATTGGCACACTGATTGATTACAAGTTCTATGGTTGGGGGCTTTTCCGCTCATCATCGGGTGTTGAATCCTATGGCCAATATCGTGACGGTAAACTGTTGTTCGGTTTGCTCATGAGCCGTGATGTTGTAAGGGTCGGCAGTGACGAACACTATGTCATGTATGATCTTTCAACAGGCGAAATAATGCGTTTGCATACAAAAGAGGGTGACATGCCGCTGGAGTTTCCGCTTGCCATGTCGTCCGAGGGCGAGCCTTCGCCATACTCGTTCAAAAAGGAGACCTACAAGAATGGCGATGTTTATTTTGGCGAGTTCTTCAACGGGCGTCGTCATGGATATGGTGTCTATCAGTGGGCAAACGGCGATTTGTGGTATGGAAATTATCGCGACGGCTACCGCGACGGCTTCGGTATGCTTGTGAAACCCGACCACCGTGTCTATTATGGCAAATGGGTGGGCGACACTAAGGTGGAATAAAATAATAATTTTAATAGGTATTTATATGAAAAAAAGAATTCAATGGTTGTTTTTGGTTGCAGCATTGCTCTCAGTTGTGCCATCGGTCGCACAGGACGAGAGTGTGGTTACCTTGGCCGGTAATGCATATATAACTGCAACATCAGTGGGTTGTGACTCTAAAAATGTCTTTATAGACGAACAGAATTGTACATTGCGCAATTGGGATAGCACAGATGATGTGGTCAGTTTCTACTTCAAAGCAGAAAAAACTGGTAAGATGAGAATCGCGCTTCAGGCAAAAGGAAACTCTAAAATAGAGGTTTCGCTTTTGGGAAAGAAGAAAAAAATCAAACTTGGCAACGATGAATTGTCTCGCGTGGAGGTAGGTACTTTCAAGGTAAAAACACCGGGTTATGTTAAAATAGATATCCGTGGTCTGAAGATAAACGACGGTGCAGATTTTGGTAATGTATCGGCTGTTATTGTGGGTGGTGATGTTGCTCCGGTTGTTTGTGTAGCTCCCGATTTCAGTACTCATTTTGGCCGCCGAGGCCCCTCGGTACATATGGGTTACGCTCTTCCTAAAGAGGATATTGAGTGGTTCTATAATGAGGTGATTGTACCCGAGGAGGGAGATATCCCCAGCAGCTATTATATGGCTTGCGGTTTCGGCCAGGGCTATTTCGGAATGCAGAACAATTCCCCCTATCCAAGAAGAGTGCTCTTTTCAGTGTGGAGTCCTTTTGAAACAGACAACCCTGCAGAAATTCCCGATTCTTTACGAGTGCAACTCGTTAGAAAAGGAGAAAATGTAAAGATAAATGATTTTGGTAATGAGGGTTCCGGCGGTCAAAGTTATATGCACTATGACTGGAAGGCCGGTGAGCGTTGCCGATTCCTGATGGGCGTACATCCGGATGGCGATAACAGCACGGTTTATACAGCCTATTTCTACGACAACCATCAGAATAAATGGGTGCTTGTGGCATCGTGGCGTCGTCCAAAAACTACAACTTGGTACACAAATGCACACTCTTTCCTTGAGAATTTTAACCCTGTTATGGGTTACATCAATCGCAAGGCTTATTATTGCAACCAGTGGGCACGCACAGCCGACGGGCGTTGGGTTCCGCTGGCGCGTGGACGGTTTACCTGTGACACGACTGGCCATTACAGACATCGTCTCGACTATACCGGTGGTGTTGAGGGCGAGGGCTTCTTCCTCTCAATGGGCGGTTTCTTTGATGAGTTCATGACATCGGGTACTTGGTTTGAGCGTGAAGGCAATGTGACTGAAGCTCCTGATATTGATTTTTCAACGCTTGAATAAAGGTACGGCTTTTGCATGTTGGGGCGATAAGCAATTCATTGTCCTCAAAAAAAGTCTTGAATAATTGTGAAATAATATTATTGTAACTATCTTTGTAAACGCTGAATCAGCGAATGTTCTGTTCAAGAGAGTTCGCTGTTGCCGATAAAATGATAAACACAATCAATATTAATTAATTAACTGTAATTATGAATTTGAAGAAATTTTTTGGTGCAGCCCTTGTTGCTGTAATGGCATTTGCCGGCACAACATCACAGGCTCAGTCTCTTTCTCCCTCTACAAAATGGCATTGGGACAAAGGTAC
>JAFNWA010000318.1 GCA_017383665.1 Bacteroidaceae bacterium
GCAACAGCGGCACGCAGCAAAGCGCCAGTACAATCCGCAGCCAACCCCTTTGGGTTCTGCGGAACAAATAGGCAATAAAACACACGGCGATCATATTGTAGACACCGGCGGTATTCGGATCCACATCTTGTCTTTGAGATTCTGTTGGCGCATCAACTGAAGCAACCACATGCCCTCGTCTGCTAGAGCCTGAGAGGTCACAAATACAAATGCCAACAGTGCCGATAAGATTTTTTTCATAGTGTTATCTGTTTAGATTTATTGTTTATTATAGAGTGTATTTGCTATGACTGATTCCGCCTCTGCCATCATGCGATCTACATTCTCGCTATCGCGTCCGTTGCACTCGATAGGAGCGTGGAATGTCAATGTTACAGGCGACCAATGAATGCACTTGCAGCCCTTTGGCAGAATATCGTATGCTCCATCAATTGTAATGGGGATAATGGGTTTCTGTGTCATGTTTGCAATCACAAATGCACCTTTCTTGAATTTGCCCATCTTGCCATTCCTGCAGCGTGTACCCTCTGGGAATATACCCAAAGATGCACCGCTTTTCAATGTGTTGATTGACTTGCGTAGCAGGTCCTTCTGTGGGGTGTCACGGTTTACAAAGATGTGCCCGGTGTCCTCGCAGGCTTTGCCGACCAATGGCATCTTGCGCAAGGATTGCTTCATGATCCACTTGAAGCGCTTGCCAATGTATCCATACATTACAAATATATCGAACATGCCTTGGTGATTGGCCACGAATATGTAGTTCTGGTCATCCTTGACATACTTCTTCTTGTCAACCACCTTTACAGGGATGAGGAATATCCAACAAGTGAGCTTGCTCCATATTACAGCAGGAGTGTGGTCGGCATTCTTTATCTTGAAGTAGTGACCGAATACCTGAATTATTATAGCTGTTATGGTAACAACAATGAGTGCTGCCCACCAGGCAAAAAGTATCTGATACAGAATGTAAAGCGGATGTAGGATTTTTCTTAACATAAGCAAATAGATTAAAATCGTTGTAAATATAGTGTTTTTTCGTGGATTTTGCTCAATTGTCAGGCATTTATGGTATTTGACAGGTATATAAATCCCCAATTTAGGTGTTTTGTTATAGGTGTTATCCAATGTTTTTAGTAAGGAATCTCTCTATTTCTTCGGGTTTTACACCTCGCCTTATGGCATAGTCGCAGAGTTGGGTACTATCAATCTTGCCAACTGCAAAATATTGTGCGGCAGGGTGAGCTATCATCAGTCCACACACCGCAGCGTGCGGAGTCATTGCACCGTTTGGAGTGAGCCTGATTCCGGCATCGCTCAGGTTTAAAAGGCTGTCAATAGTGAATATTATACTTTGGTCGGGTAGTGAGGGGTAGCCCACGGCAGGTCTTATGCCTTGGTTCTTTTCAGCGAGCATCTCTTCTGTTGTCAAATTTTCGTTAGGGACATAGCCCCATAGCCCCTTATCGGTACGCACCTTTTTGTGGAGCAGGGTTGCTGTGGCTTCGGCAAGGCGGTCGGCAAGTGTCTGGGCAATAAGATTCCGGTACTCGTCATTTGAGAACTCATTGCCGAATGTCTCTTCAACGCTTGTGGCAAACAGGCCTATCTTGTCGCCGTGTGGCGATACAAAGTCGCTTAAGCAAAGGTTGTATTTGCCCTCTGTGCTGTGTTGCTGACGCAACATGGGTAAAGTAGTACCTTCTACAATAATGTTGTCGCCGTCGGACTTTGCATCACATAGTGCAAAAATAGCCCTGGTGCAGTAGCAGTTGTCAGTTTGGGCAAGCATTGTTTTGGCGTCATCTATGATTTCTCTTGCTTGCATGCTATCATTGCAGGTAGAAAAGCCCCATGCATGCAGAAAGTAGCTCCAGTCAATTAGTGGAGCCACTTCTTTTACCCTGAAACTGAGAATATGTCTTTTCATCGATTGAAACGGAGTGCTTTGCCACGCACTTCCTCATTGATTCTGCCATCTTTGTAAACACATTCGCCATTAGACCATGTCTGCTCTACCGCCCACTTGAATGTGGTGCCCTCAAATGGACTCCAGCCACACTTGCTGATGATTTCCGCTGTGGTTACCTTGTTTGGCTTGTTGGGGTTGAGCAATACAAAGTCGGCATGGTATCCCTTTTCAATGAAACCGCGCTTGCTTATTCTGAATATCTGCGCAGGGGCGTGGCACATTCTCTGCACCAATGTTTCAATGCTCAACACTCCCTCATCCACAAGTCTGAGCATAGCACGCAGAGAGAACTGTATGCTTGGCATGCCTGATGTTGCCTTTAGCGCACCACCTACCTTGTCCTTTGGCAAGTGTGGGGCGTGGTCTGTGCCCACAAGATCAATGACACCTTTATCCAATGCTTTGCGCAGTGCTTCGCGGTCCTCGGTACTTTTGATAGCAGGGTTGCACTTTATCTTGGTGCCAAGTGTGGCATAGTCTGCATCGCAGAATGTGAGGTGCGAGGGAGTCACCTCGGCAGTAATTCTCTTCTCGGCAGTGTCCCCGTTTGTAAACAATTCAAGTTCACGAGCTGTGCTGATGTGTGTCACATGTAACTGTGTGCCGAATCTGCGTGCCAGTTCAACAGCGCATTTTGTACTCTGATAGCAAGCCTCGGCGCTGCGTATTTCGGGGTGATATTTCACATCGGCATCCTCGCCAATACTCTCTTTTATGTGTCTTGTGTTTTCTGCTATAATTGCACTGTCCTCGCAATGGACGGCTACGGGAATCGTTGCTGTTCGGAATATTTCCTCAAGCTGCGCCTTCTTGTCAACAAGCATGTTACCGGTGCTCGAACCCATGAAAAGCTTTATGCCACATACATTCTTTGGGTTAAGCTTTGTAAAGTCGGTCACATTGCTGTTTGTTGCGCCAAAATAGAACGAGTAGTTGACAACGCTGTCCTTGGCGGCAATTGCGAACTTCTCTTTCAGTGCCTTTATGGTTGTTGTCTGAGGAATGGTATTAGGCATCTCCATGTATGATGTCACACCACCGGCTGCCGCAGCACGGCTCTCGCTCGCAATGGTCGCCTTTTCTGTGAGTCCCGGTTCGCGAAAGTGTACATGTGCGTCAATTACACCGGGGATAAGATATAACCCTGTTGCTTCTACAATCTCGTCGCATTCAGTGCGTGGCAATTCGTCTTCCCGTAGAATCTCTACAATCTTGCCATTGTTCACTACAATGGAACCACGGAACTGCTCACCGTTGTTTACTATTGTTGGGTTGCTGATAAGTGTGCGCATTGTTTTTATATTTACTTTTTGCGAAGGTATAAAAAAAGAGATTGCTATCAAGCAATCTCGTTATTTATTTTCTCTGCAATCTCCTTGAATTCCTCAGGCGTCAGCTTCAGTTTGGGGTTTGTGAAGAGCATGTCCCGTTCGCTCTGCATTGGCACAAGGTGAATGTGCGCGTGGGGAACTTCGAGCCCCAGCACTGCCTGCCCTACCTTTATGCATGGGAATGCGCGCTTGATGCCCTGGGCAACCTTCTTGGCAAATATCTGCATTGCTCCAATCTCTTCGTCAGTAAGGTCGAAGAAGTAATCTACCTCGCGTTTGGGAATAACGAGAGTGTGTCCTTTTGCCAATGGGTTGATGTCGAGGAATGCATAGAATTGCTCATTCTCTGCTAC
>JAFNWA010000036.1 GCA_017383665.1 Bacteroidaceae bacterium
GCAATTGCTGCATTTTTTTATAATTTCAACCTTTATCTTTTAATTTTCAGTTTGCAAAAAGCACTCTTCTTAACCGTTCTATAAACTGTCCGGCCTGCGCCATTGTAAGAGTCAGGGGTGGCAATAGTCTGATTGTATTTGTACCACTCACACCGGTGAATACATGCTCCTCAAAGAGCAGTTTACGGCGGATATCCTTTATTGGTGTATCGAACTCGATACCTATCATAAGACCGCGTCCGCGAACCTCCTTGATGCCGTTAATTCTCTTCAATTCTGCAAGAAGATAAGAGCCCACTTTGTTCACATTGTCAAGCAGATTCTCTGCTACCATAACATCAATAACAGCCTCAACTGCAGCACATGCCAAATGGTTGCCACCAAAGGTTGTTCCAAGCTCGCCATACACTGCCTCAAATTTAGGACTGATAAGCACTACGCCAACAGGAAAACCATTACCGATACCTTTGGCCTGGGTTATGATGTCCGGTTTTATGCCCGCCCACTGATGGGCAAAGAATTTCCCACTGCGCCCACAACCACTCTGTATCTCGTCAAGAATAAGAGTCGTCCCGGTCTCATTGCACAACTGTTGCAGTTGCTGCAGAAAGAGTTCTGACGGTATCTGCACACCGCCAACACCCTGAATACCTTCAATGATTACAGCCGTCACATCGCCCTTCTCAATCTCGGCACGCACAGCATCAATGTCGCCCATTGCCACATAGGTTGTGTGTCCGTTGGCGTTTATGGGAGCTATAATCTTGGGGTTATCTGTTACCTCAACCGCAAGCGATGTTCGGCCATGGAAAGCCTTTTTAAAGGCTATCACACGGTGTTTGCCATTCTTGAACGAGGAAAGTTTGAGAGCATTCTCATTTGCCTCGGCACCGGAATTAATGAAGAAAAGATTGTAATCCTCGTAACCGCTGATTCTACCAAGTTTCTCTGCGACACGCTGCTGTAATGTATTGATGACCGAGTTCGAGTAGAAACCAAGGGTTGCCACCTGATTGCTTATCATCTCTACATACTTGGGATGCGCATGACCGATAGAAATTACAGCATGACCCCCGTAAAGGTCAAGATATTCAACACCCTTGTCATCCCAGACTCTGCAACCATCTCCCTTTATAATGTTGACATCGAAAAGGGGATATACATCGTACAAGTTCATAGCAGTTCCAATTACAGATTAGAATGCCGATGGCTTCAATTGCAAGCCAACTGTCTCGGCAAGACCGAAGAGCAGATTCATGTTGTGCACGGCTGTTCCGCTCGCACCTTTCAAAAGGTTATCTATTACTGATGTAATGAGCAACTTGTCTCCATGTTTTTCAAGATGCAACAGGCACTTGTTTGTGTTCACCACCTGCTTGAGGTCAACGGGACGCTTTACTACATGTGTAAATGAATCACGCTCGTAATAGCTCTCATAGAGCTTATAGAGAGTTTCGATATCAAGATCGCACTTTACAACCAATGTAGCAAAGATTCCGCGTGGGAAGCAGCCACGATAAGGAATGAAGTCTATACTTCCCGAATAGTCTGGCTGTAATTGGTGGATGCTCTGCATAATTTCTGCCATGTGCTGGTGTTCAAACGGCTTGTAGATGCTTACATTGTTGTCCCTCCAGCTGTAGTGTGTTGTTGCCGAAGATTTTACACCTGCGCCTGTACTGCCTGTAATGGCATTGACAGAGACATCTCCCTTGAGCAGATGTTCCTTTGCAAGAGGCAAAAGACCAAGTTCAATACAGGTTGCGAAGCAACCCGGATTGGCAACATAGCGGCTCTTGCATGTGTTACGACGGTTGAGTTCGGGTAAACCATATATGAAATCGTGCTCGCTGCTCTTAATGCGGTAATCCATTGAGAGGTCGATAACCTTCAATTCGTCGGGCAGAGCATGGCTGTCGAGGAATTTGCGTGTATCGCCGTGCGCAGTGCAGAAGAAGAGAAGATCAATCTCCTCAAAAGGCATCTCATCTGTAAACACCAAATCTGTCTCGCCAAGCAACCCTGCATGCACATCTGTAATATTGTTGCCGGCATTGCTGCTACTGTGAATAAACTTTATCTCAACCTCGGGGTGCAACAACAACAGACGAATGAGTTCACCTGCGGTATATCCCGCACCACCTATAATTCCAACTTTAATCATATATAATGAAGTAACTGTTCAAAAAATGTTTGACTTGGTTACAAAGATATATTAAACTTGTTTAATAATCAACTTTTAAAGATTACTGAAAGAGTAACTTAAATCTTTTCGTCGGGATGATTTGCATAGTAAGCACGCAAAGGTGTAGATGTAACCTTTATGAATCCCTTGGCATCATCGGCAGTCCAACCCTTCTGCACCTCGCCATACTCACCCAATTTGTTCTTTACAAGGTCATTGGGTGAATCCACACCTACTGTCTCAAAGTGTTTTGGCATGAGTTTGAGGATTGCAGTACCGGTGACATTGCGTTGTGAACTCTCAAGCATAGCCTCTATGTCACGCATTACAGGCTCAAGATACTGGCTCTCGTGCAGGAACATTCCATACCAGTTGGCAACCTGGTCTTTCCAGTACTGCTGCCATTTGCTCAGGGTGTACTTCTCAAGGAACTTATGCGCAGCGATTATGAGCATTGGAGCTGCAGCCTCAAAGCCTACACGCCCTTTGATTCCGATGATTGTATCACCCACATGCATGTCACGGCCAATACCGAATGGCGCACCTATCTCCTCTACCTTCTGTATTGCCTTGATGGGGTCACCGAACTCCTCGCCATTCACAGCCTTGAGCTCACCATTTTCAAAGGTAAGGCGCAATTCTTCCTCACCTTGCTTCTCTACCTGTTTGAGATATGCACTCTCGGGCAGACCTTGTGTAGAGTCAAGAATCTCTCCTCCACAGATTGATGTCCCCCATAGACCCACATTGTATGAATATTTGAGCTTTGCAAAATCGGCGGTGAAACCATGTTCGTTAAGATAATTCACCTCATATTCGCGCGTCAGTGTCATATCACGGGTCAATGTGATGATTTCCACACCTGGAGCGCAAACCAAAAAAGTCATGTCAAAACGAATCTGGTCATTTCCGGCACCAGTAGAACCATGCGCAATGGCATCGGCTCCTATCTCATTGGCATAGCGCGCAATGGCCAATGCCTGAAAAATTCTCTCGGATGAAACAGAAATGGGATATGTTCCGTTACGGAGCACATTTCCGTATATCATATAACGCAGGCTCTTGTCATAGTACTCCCGTGTCACATCGAGTGTAATATACCTCTTTGCGCCCAATTTGTAGGCATTCTCCTCGTTCTGCTTCAACTGTTCAGGGCTGAAACCTCCGGTGTTGGCACATGCCGCATAAACATCGTATCCCTTCTCCTTGGCAAGATACATAACCGTGAACGAGGTATCCAAACCTCCGCTGAACGCAACAACCACCTTTTTCTTCTCCATTATATATTGTCTCTTGTTTTTATCAATTATTACTTTTTACCATGTTTTGCAGGATCGTACAGCATTGCTGTGCAAATGCAGTAACGACGCTCAGTACGCATGAGCACATCGTGATTCACACATCCCTGGCAACCATTCCAGAAAGCCTCGTCATCGGTAAGTTCCGAGAAAGGTACCGGTACATATCCCAGTTCCGTATTGATTTTCATCACGGCTCCACCACTTGTCAAACCAAACAGTTTTGCTGTGGGCCACATGGCACGCGATAGTTCAAAAGCCCTCTTCTTGATGCGGCGTGCCAAACCATGACCGCGAAACTTATCCTTTACAATAAGGCCGGAGTTCGCCACATATTGCTTGTTGCCCCAACTTTCAATGTAGCAGAAACCGGCAAACTCATCACCGGCAAGAGCAATAATCGCCTTTCCCTCCTTCATTTTCTGCGCCACATACTCATGTGTACGCTTCGCAATACCGGTGCCGCGAACCTTTGCCGCAGCACTTATGGTATCCAATATCTCATCAACATACTTCTCGTGCGAGGCATTGGCAATTATAATATCTATACCGTCATTATAAACTTCGTTCTCCATCTCTCCTTTTACAGCTTAAAGGTTTGGGATAATACTTCTCAACGCTCTCAATACGGCACTTCTTGTTGCATCTTCAGCAATTATCAGCATCACAGTGTCATCACCGGCAATGGTTCCCAGAATCTCGGGGAAGTCATTATTGTCGATATGATAGGCCAATGTACCGGCATAGCTTGGTTTTGTGCGTATGACTGCGATATTGCCCGAAAACTTTATTGACAGGAAGCCACTTATCTCCTGCGCTGTTGTTATGGGGCGAATCTCATCCGACTTTGAATCGTGACGCTGATGGTGCGGACGCGTCAACACATATCTGTAGCGTCCTTGCAACCCTACTGTTTTTACAACGCGCAACTGGTGAAGGTCGCGCGAGAGTGTTGCCTGTGTAAGTTTGAACCCTTCCTGTGCAAGCACATTCAAGAGTTCCTCCTGCGAACCAATCTCCTGTGTGGATAATATCAAGCGTATAGCATCGAGACGCGAATTCTTAACTTTCATAAACTGTATATTTATTACCTATACTCGCAAAGATAGGTATATTTAAGCAAAAAGCTACAAATTCATGCAACTTTTTACAATTTAAAACAAAAAAATATGCAACGGGTTGCATATTTTTTTGTTTTAATCAGGGAAAATCAGTCAAGTTCCTGGTCTGCCTCATATCCGGCAAACTCGCGTATTTTGTTTTTAAGCATTGCAAACTGCTTGAAGAGGTCGTGTACAGGCTTTTCGCCATCCTTGTGCATCGGAGCCTTGCAGTAGAACGACATGAACTCCTGGATACCTCTCTCGCCTGCACGCAGTGCGAGGTCACTGAAGAGTATGAGGTCGAGCACCAGCGGAGCCGCCAAAATTGAATCGCGACACAGGAAGTTCACCTTTATTGTCATCGGGTAACCCATCCAACCGAAGATGTCAATGTTGTCCCAACTCTCCTTTTCGTCGCCACGGGGCGGATAGTAGTTGATGCGTACCTTGTGGTACATATCGCTGTACAAATCGGGATAGACATCGCTGTCAAGAATATTCTCGAGTGCCGAGGTCTTGCTCACACGCTTTGTCTCAAAGTTCTCGGGGTTGTCGAGCACAACGCCATCGCGGTTTCCAAGGATATTTGTAGAGAACCAGCCTGTAACACCAAGCTGACGGGTGAAGAATGCAGGAGCAAGCACTGTCTTCATCATTGTCTGGCCGCTTTTGAAATCCTTGCCGGTGATTGGCATACCGGTCTCCTCGGCAAGTTCCCACATCGCAGGAATATCAACGCACAGGTTAGGAGCACCCATTACAAATGGGCAGCCCTCGCGCATAGCCGCGTATGCATAGCACATACTTGGTGCAATGTTGGCAACATCGTTGTTTTTCATTGCAGCCTCAAAAGCAGCCACACTACCGTGGACATCGTCATTGCGCTTAATAAACTTCTCTGTGCTGGCAATCCATATCACCACCACTCTGTCGCAACCATTCTCTTCCTTGAAGTTGCGGATATCCTCGCGCAATTGCTCTGTAAGCTCCCAGCGACCGCCGCCGGTCTTTACATTAGGACCGTCAATGTTGCTTGCATAATTCTTGTCAAACAATGCCTTATAGGGTTTAATAGCCTTAAGTTCATCCTTCACAGGCTCTACATCCTGTGGCTTGAGCACATTGGCCTTTACCGCTGCATCGTAAGCATCATCCTCATACAAATCCCAAGCACCGAATACAATATCATCCAAAGTTGCCAGAGAGACAATATCCTTCACCTCCTTATAGCACTTGTCACGACCTTTGCCAACACGCATTATACCCTCGCAGGCAAAAGAACCAACAGGTTTTGAGAGTCCTTTACGCGACATCAGCACACCAATTATGGTAGTTGTGGTAACAGCACCCAAACCAACACACATAACACCCAACTTGCCACTGGCAGGCTTAACTTTTATATCATTCATTTTAAAAAATTATTTATTAAGCAAAATAACCTCTTTTTATTGAACTATCCTAAAAAAAAACTCAATTTTATATTCTTTAACTCCCAAGTTTGCCAATTTGGCTGTCACATCAATGCCTCTTTCAACATTTCGCTCACCGTTGGATGGGGGAACACCGTGCGATGCAGCTGCTCTACCGTGAGTCCATTAGTAATTGCCATACAGGCAGCACAAATGAACTCGCTCGACGAGTTGCCAAGCATGTGTACTCCCAGTACCTTGTCGTCTGGGGCAACAAGTACCTTGCAAAGGCCTGTCATGCCCTCATTTTCTGCCACAAAACGGCCCGAATAGGTCATTGGCAACTTATGCAGGCGATATTCAACACCGGCACTCGCAGCCTGCTCTTCTGTAATACCCACACCGGCAACCTCGGGGTTGGTATATACGATACCCGGGATGGCATTGTACTCCATGCAGTCCTCAATGCCCAGCATATGATTAACGGCAACCTCGGCCTCGCGGCTTGCTGTGTGTGCCAAGAGTGAGAAACCTGTGACATCACCTGCAGCATATACATTTGGGAGTGAAGTCTGCATAACATCGTTTACCTTTATTCCACGCTCAACATCCACAGCTATATTCTCAAGTCCATAGCCGGCAAGTACAGGCCTGCGACCCACACTCACAAGTATCTTGTCACCCTCGCACTGCTGTGCGTTGCCATCGGCATCGGTATAATGCACTCTGTTGCCATCGACAGCAGTCACCTTGCACTGCATACAGAACTTCACACCGCGCTTGGCATATATACCGCGCAGCATCTCACTCACCTCCTTGTCCATTCCGCCAAGAATCTCTGGCAACATCTCTATTACCGTCACAGGAATGCCAAGACTGTTGCAATAACTTGCAAACTCCATGCCTATGACACCACCGCCAATAACGACAAGGCTAGACGGAGCCTCGGAAAGCGCAAGCATCTCGCGGTTTGTCACCACGGCAGCATTGCCCTCGACACCAGGGATTGGCGGAACAAAAGCCTCGCTACCCGTGCAGATGAGCAGTCTCTTCGCCTCGTATGCTTGCCCCTCGCAGCCGATAACAACACCCTGTGCATCGCCACGCTCAATCATGGCCTCACCACGCACAACCGTAACATTGCAGGCCTCAAGTTTCATCTTTATACCGCCCACAAGCTTGCGCACGACTTTAGTCTTGCGGTCCATAATCTTCTTGTACTCAAAAGAGACCTCGCCGGCAGTGATGCCATACTTCTTCCCACCCGTCGCGTGGTCATACATCTTTGCACTGTAGAGCAGCGTCTTAGTGGGTATGCAGCCCTCGTTGAGGCACACACCGCCAAGTTCGCGTTTCTCAAACAAAACCACAGCAAGTCCGGCAGCGCCGGCTCTCTCTGCAGCCACATAACCGGCGGGACCACCGCCAATAATAGCCAAGTCGTACATAAGTTTTATGTTTTAAAAAGAGATAAGTTTGCAGCACCGGCACACACCGGTATTGCAAACTTACTCAAAATGCGCGATAAAACAAACACGCAGTTTCTCATTTTAAAGGCTTAGCACGAAAAACATAAAAATCGCCGGATATAGTTAAAAAAACGGTTTTCGGTTTTCACATTTTACCTTACTCCCTTTTAGGCATTCTCAACCACCCCCCTAAAAACAAAAATAGCGTGCACGCGGCACGCTATTTTTGTTCTATAGTAATTTCAATCAATTACTCCTCATCGTCCGAGAAATCAAGCGCGGCTCTTTTACCGGCCTGGATACGCTCATAATCCTCCTTTGACAACACAACAAGCTTGTTGAATTCGCGCTGACCTGTACCGGCAGGGATAAGGTGACCACAAATCACATTCTCCTTCATACCGAGCAGGTTGTCGCTCTTCATATTGATTGCTGCCTCGTTGAGCACCTTTGTTGTCTCCTGGAACGATGCTGCCGACATGAAGCTCTGTGTCTGCAATGCGGCGCGTGTGATACCCTGGAGAATCTGAGTAGATGTTGCAGGTTTTGCATCGCGTGAAACAACAGGTTTGAGGTCGCGGCGCTTGAGCATACTGTTCTCGTCGCGCAACTTGCGGGTTGTGATAATCTGACCGGGCTTCAGATTCTCTGAATCACCTGCGTCAACAACCACCTTCTTACCCCAGATGCGGTCGTTCTCATCCTGGAACTGGAGTTTATCAACAATCTGCAACTCGAGGAAGCGTGTATCGCCCGGCTCGTCAATCTGCACCTTGCGCATCATCTGGCGTACGATAATCTCGAAGTGCTTATCATTGATCTTCACACCCTGTGAACGGTAAAC
>JAFNWA010000319.1 GCA_017383665.1 Bacteroidaceae bacterium
ACCCTCTACAGGCTGTGATTCGGCAGAATTTTCCTCAACTGGCTGAACCGGTTCCGCAACCGGCTCTACAGCCTTGTTCTTTGGCTTGCGGCCACGCTTTTTAGGAGAATTTTCTCCTGTTGGAGCCGGAGCTGCTTCGGGTGTTTCAACCTCGGCAACAGGCAACTCTGCCTGTACTGTTTCAACTGCAACAGGTTTTTCGTTCTTTGGTTTGCGACCGCGCTTTTTGGGCTGAGGAGTCTCAACAGCAACGGGTTGGGGCGCAACTTCTTCAACAGGTGCAAAAACCTTCTCTTCAACTACAGGCTCCTGCACTTTTTTTTCGGGAGCCGGCTGCTCCGGTTTCTGTTTCTTTATCTCATCCTTTTCAATCTTTACAGCCTTTTCACCTGTTGCGGTATAAACCTTACTTGGTGAATCGTTGTGTATGCGATTGCGACGATGCTCCCTGCGGTTCATCCTGTTCTCCTCTTTTACTACAGCCGGAGCACCACTCTTGCTGTTCTGCATTGCCTGGCCGTCGAGAATACGATAAATCAACGAATCCCTATCGAGCGACTTGATACCTTTAATCCCTAAATTCTGAGCAATGGCTTGCAAATCTGCAATCTCCTTGCTCCTCAATTGTTCTATGTGATACATAAATAAGATGATGACGCTTGCCCACAAAGAGGGAAAGCCCACAATAATGAATATCTAAAAAAGAAAATTTGTTGATTGAAAGCGCAAGACACGCACTGTGCCCTGCATTATTGTAATGCAAAGATAATTATTTTGTTTAAAAGTAGCTGTTTTTTTAATGTTTTTTTACACGAAACAGTTACTACGCATCAAAACAGCTCCTCTATTTTTTTGATTATTTCACTCACATTTGACAGGCGGGCAAGAATAGTTCCTCTTTTGTTGACAAGGATTGCAGCGGGGAGTTCGGTTATTCCATACGCTGCTGCGACCTCGGCACTGCCGCCTGAGGGGTTACAAAGCTGCACCCAACGAATGTCCAATTCATCAGCAAGAGCCTTGCAATTGTCCACATTGCCATCGAGCGACACGCCAACAATCTGCAGCCCTTTGTTCCTGTATGTATCATATACCTTTGAGAGTGCCGTCACCTGTTCCTTTATATCTTCCAGCCATCCCGACCAAAAGAAAACCAGAGTATATTTGTTGGCAAAGACCTCATCGGAGAGCAACACGCGGCCACCATTTATATTATTGAGTTCAAAGTTCTGGAAAATCTTTCCAACTGATGTAGCTTCAAGACTTTTCAGCATCTCGTCGTGATATTTGTCGTATATTGCAGCATCGCTCACTTCGGTCTCAACCCTTCTCTTCATTACATCGTACAATTTGTCACGGAACTCTACCGGCACTTTGTCGAACATCGGATGCAACTTAGCCGAAGAGACAATACCCACAGATTGCACAAGGAACAGATAGCCTAATGGAGTTTTAATATTCTCTTTAATCTCCTTGATTACATATGCCTCGTAAGCCACATTTGCAAAATCCTTGACATCATTTATGCTATCACGCATAGCCTCATCCAAGCCAAGCATATCCAGGGATTCCGGTTTACAAAGCCTACGCAAGTTTACAATTTTAGTTCTTTCGCTCATGAAACGGCTAAGTCTATCATTAGAGGCTGTACCGCTCGCAAATTTTTCGCCTGTAAAATCGACCTTGACAACACCGGGCTCAAGAACCACAAAATTACCGTCAATCACCTGTTGCGAAGAGATAAAACGCACGGCAATAGCGGAGTCGGCGTTTGTAAAACTGAAACACCCTCCCTTTACTACTGCAGAATCCAGCGGAGTCAGAATATCATCGATAGGAGTCATGTACAGTACTGTACCGTCTGCCGCAGATGAATAGGTACCATTTATTGTACAGGCTGCACCATTTTCATTACCGTCTTTCTTGCCACTGTCAGAGCAAGAAAAAAGAACGGAAACCGAGAGCAAAAGGAGAAATGCTTTTTTCATTTCAAATGATTATATTTACACTGTTATTCTTCCGATTCAAAGCGGTCAAGAATCTCTGCCGGAATTTCGTTGCAGCGGATGTACTTGCATAGATCGCCATTCTCCACATCGGCAGCAAGCAACATTGACTCGGCAAAAAGGCTCTTTACAATATAAGCATTGTTCCAGTTTCCTGTACCATAATCATATTTACCATCAAGGATATATCCTTTGTGGTCATCCTTGGTTATGGAGAATGTTCCGGTGATACAACGCGGATACATACTGTCGAACTTCTGGTACATCTTAAACTTCCTCTCCTTGCGTACAAACTGGATGTAGCAGTACAAGCCATCGGGAACAGTATCGCCATTAAGTTCATCAAGTTTCCAAATACCCGCAACATTGTTCGGAGTAACATCAAGTGACTTCGGAGCAAGTTCCTCGTTATTTGTACATGCAACAAATGAGAGGACAAGCATCAATGCCATTGTCTTCAAGAATCTCTTCATATATATCAAATTATTCTAATTTTACTTTCAGTGTTCTGTCTGATATGCGCCCCTCGACACCATCAACAACCACATTAAAACTGCGTGGTGCATTGGATGGCAGCATATCGCCCTTTATTGTTATTACTATATCCCCTTCCTCTCCGGGTGCCATCTCACAGGGTTCTGTTGAAAGAGTGGCAAAAGCCGGCAACATTCGCGACGAGAGTCGCAATGGTTTGGTTCCGACATTGGCACATGGAATGCGCTGTTGTGGCATTGTACCGGCCTTTACGGGTTCAAAAATAACCTCCTTGCGTTTCAATTTCAAAGCGCCCATTCTACAAGGCAAGTGATTCCATTCGTCATTGTCTATCACATTGCCTAAAAGAGTCAGTTTGGCAACCGGTTCTTTTTCCGATAGTGATGTGTATATGAATGTATTTGTGTCAACAGTACCGGAGCGCCTGCGAGGATTGAAGCAAATACTTATAACTCCCTTCTCACCCGGAGATATAAGGCTATCTTCTATTTCCGTTGTCGTACAACCACAATTTGTGGTTATCCGTGTGATGCGTACCGGTTTAGCGGTGGTATTTACAAAAGGATAATCCACTGTCAATGGAGCACCATCTTCATATATCACACCGAAGTCCTGCATCAGAGTCTCAAAACGCAATATTTCATTGCCTCCGGAGATTAGTTTTGGCGACATGAGCGAATCCAAGGCTTCACGCGATACAAGCCGTTTGTTCTGCGCCATTGACACGACACTCCCTGCAAACAGGAACAACAATGTGTATAGTATTATCCTTTTCATAGGACAACTGTTTCTTACATCCAACCGTTACTGTTGGCACCATCACGCACGGTCACCAGCACATGATGCTTCTCTCCATTAACCAGTATGTTTATGGAAGTAAATCCCTCT
Source organism: Bacteroidaceae bacterium (assembly GCA_017383665.1). Classification (GTDB taxonomy): domain Bacteria; phylum Bacteroidota; class Bacteroidia; order Bacteroidales; family Bacteroidaceae; genus HGM04593. Next base: position 3,390 of record JAFNWA010000319.1, read on the forward strand.
GATTCGCCACTTACAATCAAGCGGCTACCTTCAAGAGCAACCTTGGCAATGTTGCTATCAACAACCTCGGCATTATACTCAAGGCTTTCGCCATCAACAAAGAAACGCGCAAGGTCTATCACGGAGTTCTTGCCCGGAGCTATATATATGTTGGGGAGTTTCATGTCGCTTCCGGCACTACCAATAGCGTTTAACAAAGCTGCAGCATTCACCAATCGTCCCATTTTGCCTTTGTATTTGGCAAGTTCGGTCTTTGTTGCAGCCGAACCAGGAGAAGAGTGGTTATAATATGACATCTTTTCGCCAACGAAGTAGCTGTCAATATCTGTAGCCGTGCTGTGCACAAGTTCTATAAACTCCTCGGCACGGAAGTGACGGCGCTGTTCAACTGCATATGAGAGACCAAGAGCTATTACACCTGAGACATGAGGACAGGCCATTGATGTTCCCTCATAATAGCCGTATGTAGGCTTACCCTCAAGAACTAATGTAGAGTATATCATGCCGGCATTGTCATAATCACTTCCCGGTTTTCCGTAATAATCACCATCACCACCGGGAGCAGAGAGGTCAACCTCAGCACCAAAGTTTGTATATGTTGCAGGGGTATAATCGGCTGCTATACCACTCACAGAGATACATTTTGAGTATGCTCCCGGGTAGGCCGACATTCCTGCAAACTCATTACCCGATGCAAAGACTACGATACCACCGTCAATTACGCCATTTGGCGAACCTGCATTCTTTATGAAGTAGTCGATAGCCTCTTTCTCAAGCGGATAGAGTGTCTCCCACTCCTCCTCTGAAGCCGGACCGGGTGTATAACCTTGCATAATGTTCGAATATGCCGAGTTGTAGCCCCAACTGCACTGCATAATTACAACTCCATTGTCGGCTGCGTACTTGAAAGCCTTTGCCTCCATTGCAACTGTTGATGCATAAGCGTCGTCAAAAATCTGAAGAGACATGATTCTCACACCCTTCTTTCCGGCAGCGTGGTCTCCGCCGGCAATGCCTGAAACGCCAAGACCATTATTGTTCACCGCAGCAATTGTACCGGCAACATGGGTTCCGTGACCTGTAGCATTGGTAGATGTAGTTGAGATATATCCACGGTCTGTTGCAAAGTTATAACCATAACGGTCACCCTTGTATCCATTGCCGTCGTTATCCTCATCCGAAGCGTACACCTCATTCTCGTTTACCCAAATATTGTCCATGAGGTCAGGATGTTCCCACATGACGCCTTCATCCATGACACCTACAATAATGGAACTGTCACCGGTGCAAAGCTTCCAAGCCTCTTCACAACCCACATCACAACCGGCAATAGCCTTTGCCCAAGACTGCTCGAAAGCATATCCACCCTTGTTTACATAACCCCACTGCAAGGGGAGTTCTGGGTCGTTGAAATAGTGTTCGGCGGCAGCGCGTGTAACACCAAACGGAAGTGTCTCTTTCGCCTTTCTGTTATCGATACGGTATATCCTACGGTTGCACTGCACCTTTGAAATCTCACCAAGCTTAGAGAGTTTCTTTACAGCTACATCAAGATTTACATTCTCATCAAAACATACTTTGTACCAAAGATGCAGACCTGCCTCGCGCGTACGCTCCTCATTTCGTGGATCTACAGGGAAAACACGCTCAAAACTATAAGTTCCCAAAATATCCAGAACCTCGTCGGTCGATGGGATGCCACAGCGTGTAGTCATGCCAGATGAAACGACACGGGTTGTAAAATAGTTGTCCAGTATCCCGGCCATCTCCGGAGAGAACTTTATCAACAACTCTCCATCTATGGCATCTGCTGTCAAAGACGATGTAGGTTCTGATGACTCCGAGATTCCGTTCCCAATCTCATTTTCGTTACATGATACAAATGAGAAAGCCAAAAGTGCCGAATATATAAAAAATCTTTTCTTCATAATCACTCCTCTGTTATCTCGTCTTTAAGTTCATACTTCTCCCTTGTTCCGGGGAATACATCATAGTAATAATCAAATGTCGTAGGCTCATTGTCAAATCGCACCGGTTCTCCTGCAGAGTTCAATCCTTTCTCCTGTTGGTTGAAAATGAGCAGATCGGGAGCCCAATCCATAAAATGCGGATGATAGAGCAACCAATCGGGCATATTACCGGTGAGGAAGTTCAGGTTAAGACGAAGCATTGTACAGTTTGGCAGAATCTTTGGCATTGCCTTGTCTGCAAGATACTGTATTGTATCTCCGCCCCAGGCATCAACATCCTTTTGGGTATATGCCACGACACCCTCTTCACCAACTGTGAAATCGGGGATGTTACCTTCAATGTAACAGTTCGAGAATGCCAGTTCCTCAAGATTCTCCCACAAGAAGAGACGACGGAAGGCATTGTCAGTGGTTGCGTTGATATTCAGACCTATACCATCCTCATAATCACCCTTCTTGCGTAAATCAATTGTATTCCAACGGCGTGATGCAACAAAGCTCAATGATTTGAGTTTGGGGAAGTTCTCCTGAGTAAGCATTGCCGGAATCTCAGTGAAGTTGTTTGCACTCAAGTCAAGGGCTACAAGTGATTTGCCAAGTTTTACAAAATCATCGGGTAGTGACACGATACCGTAAGAGAAGAGCGTAAGATATTTCAAATACTCAAGTTCACAAATCTCGCTACCCAACTCAATGTTCAAAAGCATTGTATTCACATTACTTGAGATTGACAATGACTCAAGATACTTCAAATGGCGTATCTCGGTTGGAATGGTCTCCTTTGTATTCAGGAAACTGTATTGCACCGCACGCACACGGCCTATAGCCTCCTTGGGGACTTCTCCTTTGACAATTTCCTCATCGGCAGCCTCCCATAATGTCACTCCGCTCCAGTGCTGCATGTTATCGCTTGTATCCCAAGAATCGTTCCAACAGTTCAGGCGCTCGTATATTACAACAAGAGCTATAGAGTCACCGGCACGGTTGTCCTCAATCTTAATTGCCGGTTTCTGGCGGACTGTGATCACAGCAGGTTCAATAGCAGTCTCATCACCTTCGGGTATGAGTTTCACCTCTGCCACACGCTCCTCTGGGACAGTGTTCATTTTCCAGTCGAAACGCAGTTTTGTGGTGCGTGGACGGGCTCCCATGTCAAGTTCAACATCGACATCTTTCGTAGAAAGCCACTCCTGCTCGCCATTGAGATAATCAATTTCAACATTAAACTTGACATTTGTAGTCACTGTTGTTTCAAAATAACGCTCCTCAAAAGATGCAGAAGACTCGATATTGATTTCTGGTTCCTCCGGAACAATCATCTTGCTATACCCCATCTGTCTGACAGTTACAAATGTTGCCGGCATTGACTGGGGAGTAAAGCGTATTGCAGCTGTACGCATTTCATCCACAAGAGACGAATCGACAACGATGTTGCATGCAACAGTTCCCGTACCACTTGCCGGAGAGACATATAACCATGGATCGGAAACAGAAACAGTCCAGCTGTCATTACTCTCAACAAGTACGACATCTTTTCCGCCCTCGGCAGCAAATGTAATCTCACTCTTGTTCAAAGAAAAGGCTACTTGTTTCTCCTCGGGGTCATTGCAGGCAATAAACGGGAGAGAAAGAGTGAAGCATAATGCTATCTTATACAATTTATTCATCATAACCTAACTGCATTTATATCAATTATCAAGAACTATGGCATCACAACCGCGTATGTCCTGAGTCCTGTCATATATAAGGGTGTAATATCCTGCGTATATGTAATCGCATACCGATGACATATCGATTGAAATGTTCGGATTATCGGCAATCTCAAAATACATGATGTAAGGAGAGATTGTATCCTCGATTTTGCGGAGGTCGTTACCACCGATGCAGAACACTGCCATTGAAGGGCATGTGTAAAGACCTGTAGGCCACTCCTTGAGTATGCGGTTACCGTTCTCGTCACGCTGATAACGGATGAAGAAACGGCTCAATGTTGATATGCTCAATGGTTTTGTGGGGAAAGAAGAGAAGCGGTTATAGCTCAAATCCATACCCGAAAGATAGGGCAATGTACGCGCATAGAAATCATCGGGCAACTCACTCAAGTAGTTATAACTTAGGTCAAGCGCCTCGAGCAGGTAAGTTTTGTCACCCTCAAGCGAACCCTTGGGAATCTCTTTCATACCATTACCGGCCAGAATAAGCTGGTTCATTGGTGAGCCGGTCTTGAAAAGTATTCCGGGGAAAGTCTCCAGGCGGTTGTTTGTAATATTTACTGCCGAAGAGTTTATACCCTTGAAGTTGTCGCCGTTCTCAAATCCCGAAATCTTGTTGTAAGAGAAATCGACAGACTGCATTACATATACCGATTTTGCATTGAAAATATCGGGGAAGAGGGTCATCTCGTTGTTTTTTGCACTAAAACTCTCAAGTTGTGAATAACCGCAGAAGTATCCATCGGGGGCTGCTGTCAGTTTCTCAATCTTGTTGTAGTCGAAGTACACCTTGGCAAGGGTTATCTCCTTACCGAACGGATGAACTGTTTTCAACTGGTTATTGGTGCAGTCAATCATTCCAAGCTTGGTCATCTTGCGGAGTTCATCGTAAGATGGTGTCTCCTCGAGGTTGTTGAAACCAAGATACAGCACCTGCAACCTGTCACCGCAGTTACCGTTGATTATTGCCTCCCAATCAGCTTTTAATTGCTCTCCCGAGATACCCTTATTGCTTGCAACATTAAGCATCTGTAATTCGGGCAATGCTGTAAGCATATCAACAGGCAAGCCTTTAAGTTTAGGACAGTTGAAAATCTCAATGTCATACAGATTTGTAAGATTCTCCCAACTGAGCGAATCGTTCTCGTAAGGAGAGCCCGGCTCAATATCACGGAAGAAACTATCTACTTCAATAGGACAGTTTGCAATGAAGAACTGCTGCAGGTTGGTACAACGCTGCAGAGCCTTTGAAATACCTACAATACCGTTTGTCATATCACCGAAATGGATTCCTTTCAAAGAGATTCCCTTCCTTATCGGTTTCTCATTGGGATCCATCTCTATTGTCTTCTGCCACAATGCCGAATAGCCTGTGCGGAAGTCCTTCTCAAGCACCCTGTCGGCATAATCCATGCGTATTGCACTCATCTGTTCAGCTGTCATGTCCGGTGTTATGCGACCGAATAGGTGACCACCCAAGAGGTCGGAGTGGCTGCTAAGATATAGGATTGAAAGTTCTGTTAACTGACCGATCGCATCGGGCACCACACCCTTTGGGCCGAAGCCCTCGAGAGAGATTGTTGCCACACGACCATTGGCGTCGAGTTGCACACCTGGCTGCTGACCCCACAAATCAATATCCTTGTTGAAATTCCAATTCACTCCATCGGCCAAAGCATCACCGACATAGCTCCAGTTTGGACCATCAAGAGCCTCCCAAATTTCCTTCAATGCAACATAGTCCTTTATATACTCGGCAGTCTCAGACATGTTGATGGGAACATTCACATCCTTGGTATCGACATCGTTCTCAACGACAAAGGTTTCCTGAGTGCTGTTGTTCTCAACAGCAAGCGTTGTCTTTCCCTTCTTATCGGAATAGGTCACGCAATGGTGCACACGGTACTCACCGGCCTTGAGCCAGACAAGAGTATCGCACAATGCGTATGATGTCTCGGCATTTGCACCGGGATAGAGGGTCTCGTCGGCCGAGCCCTGACCAAAGCCCTCGGTATATTTTACGGCAATCTTTTCAAAGGTTGTCAGTTCCTTTGTAAAGAGGTTCTGCACAGTAATATCGACAGTCTTTATATCACTGAAAGGATAGTAGCCATCACTGCCCACACCGCGTGTCTGTAAGCCCTCCTTCACAAGTTTGAACGATACACGGCCACGCTCAACAACATCGGGAGTGATATGCTGGACATACAAGCCACCGGGTACAATCTCAAAGACACAACCCTCTACATCCCTTGTCTGTATCACCTTGTCAAGCTGGTCATACAAGACATATCCGATAAGACTGTATTCACCGGGCAAAAGGCGTAGCTTGTCGCTGCGCAAGCCATATTCTGCACTCTCCTCGTTGTAGGCATTGAGCAGGAGTGTCTGCTCGATTGTATGGCCATCACACTGAAGATATACCTTGATTTTCTTCGCATCGGCTATGCTTTCCAGTCTGTCGACAGAACGGGTAGCAGCCTGTCCCACCTTGAACTGCACATAGCCATACTGCACCGTTTGGTTCTCATCTTCCTCGGAGCAGCCGACCAATGCCACTCCTGTGAGCGACATTATCAACAACATTAAATATATTCGTATTCTGTTCATAACTTCAAACATTTATTATTGAGTTACGGGTCTTATGACAAGAGCCTTGATGTTTATATTTCCTGTATTATACAAGCGCATAATTACCATTTCCTTCTCTTTTAATGATGCAGGAACTTTAATGGTAAAGCTGTATGTACCATCATCGCCAACAACGGATTTTGGACTTCCCCAAGTTGATAGGAAATGAGATTTATAGTTGCTGCCGGCCAATTCAACAATAGCAATGCTGCCACCCCAGTCTTCAGTTGTCAATTTTGAATTGATTGTGTAGCTCTCACCGGGAACGAGGTTGCAGGCCATAAGGTCTGTGATTGTGAAGTCACTGCACAACGACTCATAATACTCCTCCTCGACAACACATGATACATCGACACCGTTAGCATCGGTAATTATAAAGCCATCGGTATCCTTGAACTCCTTCTGCTCAAGTGCAGCTACCACATAATTGACATTGTTATCGATGAATGTATCGACATCGGTGCTGACAGCAAGAGAATCCATTAAACTTTCATACTTTGTAGTGGGGACAGCAAAGAGATATCCCGAACGTGAACCTGACTCCAATGCAGCAACAGAGACACTCAACTGTGAGAGGTCGTTTTCGTCCTGTGATGTAAGAATCCAGGAATCGTCGGCACCCATCTTCTCAAGTTTTCCATCATTCACCTGGAATGGAATCAACTTGTAGTCATAATTGAAACAGGTTACAGAGAATGTAAGTGCATTCTCTACAATTGTCTCTACATTTTCACCCGAAGCAGACAAACTCTCCTGAATGAATGTCTTTCCGTCGGGCGACACCTTCCAGCCCCAAGGAGTGTAGTCACCCTCAATGCTCATCAGTGTAGGCTCCATACCCACATACGCTACAGGAACTTCATAAACCACGCTGCGGTCAACATTACCGAAGATGACAGTTCCCTCTTTCTCAAATGGAACATAGGCTGTAGCCACATTCAAGGTAAAACCGCCGTCAAGCGCCACTGGTGCTGCAAGCCAAACGGGACAATCGAGTATCGAGCAATCGAAATTTGCAACAGGAGCAACCCAAGCAGTCGCATCGGTACCCATCTCAATTCTGTCAAGCGCCTCGCCTTCACGTGACAAGAGCGCAAACTCATGCTCCTCGCCCTTGCGTTCAATAGTCGCTACACTTTTTGACACACCGCCGGCAATAACAGTAACGTTGGCCTTTGCATCGCCGAAACCACGCGCGTCGTTGGTAACCTTTATATATACGGTGTGTGTACCCTCACCATCCTGAATGTCGTTGTAAAACTCACCGTCGCTCTGCAATGATAGCTTTAGCCACATCTTGTCACTGCTAAGATGCCAAGCCCCGTCTGAAACAAGTTCAAACGAGCTTAAAACACTCTCGCAACTGTCAAGTGCTGCAATGTCAAGCGCAGCCGGTGCTGTAAAGGAGACATTGACAGGCACAAGTTCTTCCTCCTCGGAACAAGCCGAAACCCAGCAACAGAGTACCATTGCGAGGCAGGCCATATACCATTTGCTTATATATCTCATATTCTTCATCTTATACTTGATTAGTATCCTTCGCGTTTAAGTTTCTCGGCCTCATCATCACTTATCCACTCAACAGCATTCACGAATGTTCCGACTGTATTCGTACCCTCTGCCATTCCCGGAACATATAGTGTCATGTATTGGAATATAAACTTCTCGCAACTGCTGAAGTATGATGTGTATGCCGTTGGTTG
>JAFNWA010000037.1 GCA_017383665.1 Bacteroidaceae bacterium
CATTGAGGGTAACGCTTCATCAAACAAGCGTTTGGCTTCAAAAAGCTATACACTGAAAGCCGGTACATATACACTTGCTGCATATTTCAAGAGCACAGGTGATGCAGCTGGCCAGTTCCGTCTTGGATACGCAAAACTTACAGACGGCGTTGTAGCAGACACACAGAACGATTATATCTACATCACAAGCGCAGCACAGGTTCCTTCGGCATGGGGACAGTCATACGAAAGTTTCACACTTGAGACAGAGACAGAGATTGCCATAATCATCATGAACTCTAAATATGGTTCAGGTGCGTCAATTCTTGTTGACGATGTAACACTTACAACAACCGATGGCGGTATCGTAGAAGATACCGGAAGCGAAGAACCCGAAACACCTGCAGGTGCATACATCAGCGAAGCATTTACAAACGGTTTCGGTGCTTTCACAACACAGGAGACTGTAGGTGATTTTGCATGGGTATCAGATGCCCAGTATGGTGCAAAGGCATCGGGTTATGCCAACGGTGCAAGCCAGGATGCAGAGAGCTGGCTCATTTCACCTGCTATTGATTTCACAAACGAGACAGCAGCATACATCGCATTCGACTATGTAATCAACAAAGGTGATGCAAGCGCAGCTGCTGCAAACCACAAGTTGGTTATCACAAGCAACTACACAGGCGATGTTGCAACAACAGAGTGGACCGAGGTCAACTATGGTGCAGTGAACAACGGCAGCTGGACATTCCAGAACACAGGCGAGATTGCACTCCCCGCATCAATGATGGGTAAGGCTGCTGTAGTAATTGCATTCAAGTACATGTCAACAACAGCAAACTCAAGTACATGGGAAATCAAGAATGTAGTTGTTTCAAGCGGAACAGGTACAACTCCAGAGACTCCCGAGACACCGGAACCAGAGACACCAGTAGAGCCAGAGACACCGGTAGAGCCAGAGACACCGGTTACTCCAGACACACCAACAGCAGAGGCTGGCGTATTCGACTTCACAAACCCCGAGGCTCTTACACCATCTGTTGAGCGCGCAACAGTTGAGGCAGGTGCTGCACAGGGTGCAGGCGTTGAGGCTGGTGAGTACACTTTCACCAATGGAAACATAACAGTTAAAGTTTCACAGGGCTCTGCAAAAACAGCTGTAAGATTTTGGACAAGAACAGGCGGCGATGTTGAGTTGCGTACATACAAGAACTCAACAATAACCGTAAGCGTTAGCGAGGGTACAATGTCAAGCATTGTATTCGAGGGTAGCAAGGTTAGCACAATGAGTGCAAACACCGGCTCATTCAGCAAAGGTACATGGAGCGGCAGTGCTGAGAGCGTTACTTTCTCTGTCACAGATGTACTCAACATTCAGAAACTTATTGTAAAGTAAAAGAACTTTTTCAATATGTCAAATGCGATGGACTGCCTGTCCATCGCATTTTTTGTATAACCACACCACCCCACTTTTTTGAAATGACTTGAACTGTTTATCACTTTTTTGGTAAAAAAATATGCCAATCTGTAAATTATAACAAAAATGGTTGTAAATTTGCGAGACTGGTAAATTCTAAAAGAGTATTACTACTCCATTGACATGTCATCTCGAGCATATGCGAGAGATCTCAAAAAAGCAACACTTAAAGAGATTTCTCCTCC
>JAFNWA010000320.1 GCA_017383665.1 Bacteroidaceae bacterium
ACCGGAACAGGTAGTGGTGTCGAACGATACCCTGTCGGCATATGCGCATCCGGCGGTTTCCCCATGCGGTGAGTGGCTCTATTTTACTTCAAATATGTCTGGTGGCTGTGGTGGGCTCGATATTTGGCGACTCTACATAGGAAAGAGTGGGGCAATGGAAGGTGTCGTGGAAAATCTTGGTCCCGGAATAAATACCGAGGGCGATGAACAGTTCCCCACCTTTGGCCCGCAAGGCGAGCTCTTTTTCTCGTCGAACGGCTACCCGGGAATGGGAGGACTTGATATATATAGCGCGACTTTACATAATGACACTATTGTGGAGATAAAGAACATTGGGGCACCAGTGAATTCCAATGGCGATGATTTTGGTATGACATTTGCACCGGGATTGTATCGTGGGTATTTCAGTTCGAACAGAGGCGATGCACGCGGTTGGGATCACATTTACTCGTTCATGTTGCCTGAAACGGTACATACGCTACATGGTTGGATTTATGAGAAGGATGGCTACGAACTGCCGGAGAGTGTAATATACATGATTGGCAGCGACGGAACAAATACAAGTTTTGGCGTAATGAAGGATGGCTCCTACAGTGTGCGCGTCAATCCGGGTGTGGAGTATGTGCTGCTTGGTACATGCAAAGGCTACCTCAATGCAATGCAGGAGTTGAAGACTACTCTTGAAGAGGGTGAACATAAATACCAGCGTGATTTTGCTCTTCCTTCCGCTGCACGCCCAGTGTTGATAGACAATATTTTCTATGAATATAATAAGGCGACATTGACAGCGTCATCGGCAACATCGCTCGACGAACTTGTGAAGATGCTTGAACTTAACCCCAATGTGACCATTGAGCTTGCGGCGCATTGTGACAATCGTGGTGGCGATAACTATAATCAGCGTCTTTCACAGGCACGCGCAGAATCCGTGATGCAGTATCTTCTTGAGAAAGGTGTTGAGAAGGAGCGCCTTACAGCCGTGGGGTATGGTGAGAAATCCCCCAAGGTTGTGTCTAAAAAGATGGCCGAGCAGTATGAATTTCTAAAAGAGGGTGATGTGCTCACCGATGAGTTTATAAAGTCTCTTGACAAGGACGAGCAGGAACAGTGCCACCAACTGAACCGGCGTACCGAGTTCCAGGTGCTGCGCACAACCTATAAGTTGTTCGAATAAAACGAGGGAACTGTATTACAGTTTTTGTGACTGCAGATGATTGGCTGTTAAAGTGATGCAGTCTCTTCAAGCAGCGTCTTTACCTCTTCGTCAACAGAGTGCAGTTTGTTGCGGCAGAACTGTACCAGTTGCTGTGCCTCTTTGAGCATGCCCGAGAGTTCATCGATATCAAGTTTTCCGTTCTGTACTCTGTTCATTATTTCGTCAAGGCGGTTCAAAGCCTCTGTATATGTAATCTTTTCCATAAAATCTACTATTTTACAATACTTATAATTTCTCCGTTTGCAAGAGTTGTCCGCACTTCATCGCCCTTGGCGAGTACTGCAGCGTCGCGCACAGCCTTGCCGTTGATGCGTGTGATGCTATATCCCAGTGATAGTATATGCTCGGGTGAGGCTGCATCAATGCTTCTTTGATGAAGTTCCAGCTTGTGATGTTGTGCCTGCATGAACAGGGCTGTGGCAACAGGAATGCGCCCTACAATTGTTTCAATGCGGCGTTTCTCGTCTTCGATGCGTCCTGTGACAGCGTTTGCAATGCTCTCCTGCAATCCGGCAAGCATTGACTCGTTGGCAAGCATCGTGTGTATGAGCAACTCGGCTGCTGCCGTAGGTGTCTTTGCGCAGGTGTGTGCTACAATGTCAAGCACGCTCTCGTCTCGTAGGTGTCCGATACCTGTTATTATAGGCAAAGGGAACTGTGCACAATTGTTGGCAAGGTCGTAGCTGTCGAAGCAACCGAGGTCGCTTGTAGCTCCTCCACCGCGTATTATGACCACTGCATCCCAACATTCGGCATGCGCTGCAATGCGGTCGAGCGCGTCAATGATGCCCTGTTCGGCAGTGTTTCCTTGCATGGGAGCTGGAAAAAGGTGGGGATAAAAGACAAAACCATATTTGTTGTTCAGTAACTGGTCGCAGAAATCACCGTAACCGGCAGCAGTTGCCGATGAAATGATTGCTATTCGCTGTGGCAACAGGGGAATTTCAAGTTCCTTGTTAAGCCCAATGACGCCCTCTTCGGTGAGCCTTTTTATTACAAGCATACGCTGACGGGCAATGTCGCCTATGGTGTATGCCGGTTCAATGTCACAGACATCGAGCGTGAATCCGTAGAGTTCATGGAAACTCACGGTTACTTGTAGCAGAACCTTTAGTCCTGCGGCAAATCTTTGCCCTGTCTGTTCAAGGAAGTATGGACGCAACATCGAGTATATGCGTGCCCATATTGTGCCGCGCGCCTTGGCGACCATCTCCTGTGATATCTCGTCGCGCTGCACAAGTTCGATATAACAATGCCCTGTTGCAGTCTCCCTTACCTCGCTCAGTTCGCCGGTTACCCAGTAGCGAGAGGGCATGGCGTCGGCTACCGCGTTGCGTACGAGGTTATTCAGCGAATAGAGGGTTAGAGGATTGTCAATACTATTCATTGTTCTTTGGAATCCATTGGTTTATACCTCGTTGGTCTGCAATAAATGCACCTCCCACGACAGTGTTGCCATGGTAGAAGACGGCCGATTGTCCGGGTGTTATTGCCTGTACGGTGCTGCGCAGGCGTACCAACCAACGCCCATCTTCTGTAGGAACAGGGGCGTCGCATGCTACAGGATGGCTTCTATAGCGCACCCTCACGCAAAGGTTTCCTGGGATCTTATCGACCCATGCCGGGGGCTCTATCAGCATGTGCCGGGTGAGCAACTGCTCTTCGCGGCCAAGCATCACGGTGTTCTTTGCGGCGTTTGTTTTCAATACATAGGCCGGATAGCCTAAGGCTATGCCCAAGCCTTTGCGTTGCCCCACTGTGTAGAATGGGTAGCCGCTGTGTCTGCCAAGCGTGCGTCCCTCACTGTCAACGAATGTACCGCCACCAAGGCGTGTGTCGATGTCGGGGATGTTGGCGCGCAGGAACTCGCGGTAGTCGCCGGGTATGAAGCACACCTCCATGCTTTCACCTCCCTCAGCTGCACTCTGCAGGCCCTTTCTCTTGAGATAGGCAAGTACATCGGGTTTTTCCATTCCACCCAAAGGGAATATCACGCGTGCGAGTTGCTGCTGCGTGAGCCGCCACAGAAAATAGCTCTGGTCCTTGCGGTCATCGTCTCCAGTGACAATGTAGTATCTGCTCTGCCCATCGTCGGCAGTTTTCTCTTCAACTTTTACATAATGTCCTGTTGCTATGTGGCGGCAACCCAACTTGTCGGCCCACTCCTGAAGCAGGCGGAACTTTACAGTGGGGTTGCAGTTGACACATGGATTGGGTGTCTCTCCACGCATATATGCATCAATGAACGGCTCTATCACCAGTTTGCGGAACTCGTCACGCACATCGGCAATGTGATGCGGAATACCCAGTCTTGATGCCAATGCTGCAGCGTCATCTGCAGCCTGCATGCCGCTGTCACAGGTAACTAAGGTGAGTCCTTCAACCCTATAACCTTGTTCCAGTAACATGCTGCATACTGCGGTGCTGTCAATGCCACCGCTCATTCCAACAAGTACACTCTTCTCTTCAAACATATATCCGCTTTGATAATTTTGTATAACACACCTTTGCTGTCAAAAAAAATGACTATTTTTGCAGTATATTAGGCTTGTTTGGTACAATACATATACAAAGGTATATCTTTTTTGTTGCCACAATGCAATATTTACAAATTTTATGAGCAATACGACTACAAAAAAAGTCCCTACCGAACTGGGAACCGAAAGGGTGGGTAAACTGCTTATGCAATATGCCATTCCTGCAATTATTGCACAGATTGCAGCATCACTCTATAACTTGATTGACCGTGCTTTTATCGGGCACATGCCTAATGTCGGTCCCGAAGCTATATCGGGGCTAACGAACACTTTCCCCTTTATGAACCTTTCTGTTGCTTTTGGTGCAATGATTGGTGTTGGTGGAGCTACACTGCTCTCTGTGAGATTGGGGCAACGCGATTATGATTCGGCAAAGAATATCTTGGGTAACCTTGTGACTCTGAATATCATTGTAGGTATTCTTTTTGCAGCGGTGTCGTTCCTGTTTATAGACGAGATTCTCCTGTTCTTCGGTGCAAGCGAGAATACCTTGCCCTATGCTCGTGATTATATGGAGGTTATCCTGCTTGGTAATATCATTACTCACCTCTATTTCGGTATAAATGCTGCGCTTCGTTCATCAGGTCATCCGCAACAGGCTATGACAGCAACAATCATGACTGTGGTGATGAATGCTGTGCTTACTCCGTTGTTCATATTCGGGTTCGGCATGGGAATACGCGGTGCTGCGCTTGCTACCATTCTTGCGCAAGCGATAACGCTTGTGTGGCAGACAAGACTGCTAAGCAACCCCAAAGAACTGTTACACCTGCAGCGTGGCATATATAAGCTCAAGAGTAAAATTGTCAAGAGAATATTGCGTATCGGCATGTCGCCATTCCTTATCAACACAGCGGCCTGTGTGGTGGTTATCATTATAAATCAAGGCTTACGCAAGAATAGTATTTCCGATGCCGATGGTGACCTATCTACTGCTGCCTATGGTATCTCCAATAGTATGCAGTTCATCTTTGTGATGATTGTGCTTGGCTTAACACAGGGAATGCAGCCTATTGTCAGCTATAACTATGGGGCAAAACAGCCGGCTCGTGTGCGCAGTGCTCTTATGCTTACAATGAAGTGGGCAACACTTGTAACTACAATAGGTGGTGTGGTGTGCGTCGCCTTTCCGGAGTTTGTAGTGCATATCTTCACCTCGGCTCCCCAGCTCATTGAACGTGCGTCTTGGGCAATGAGGGTGATGTGCATATTTATGCCTGTAATAGGTTTCCAGCTTGTTACGACGAATTTCTTTCAGAGCATAGGCAAGGTGAACAGGTCTATATTCCTGTCGCTGACACGCCAGGTGCTCATGCTCATACCGTTGCTTATTATCCTACCAAAATATTATGGTGTCAATGGCGTATGGTACAGTATGCCAATATCGGACTTGGTAGCAGCTATGCTTACTGTGGTGACTTTGATGCTGCAGTTCAAGGAGTGGAAAAATGAAAAAATAAACAACCTTTGATATGAAACAGTTTGTAATTACCATAGGGCGCCAGCTTGGTAGCGGTGGCAAGGAGGTTGCCGAAAGGCTTGCACGCGAATTGGGAGTGAAGGTCTATGACAAAGCATTGTTGC
>JAFNWA010000038.1 GCA_017383665.1 Bacteroidaceae bacterium
GGGGGGGGATGATGTCGCATGGCTTTTTGCAGCCGCAACCATAATGGTTCCTGCACTGATATATCTATTTAACCGTCTCCAGAAGTGGATTGGACAGATAAAAAGCTCCATAATCATTGTCTTTGCCTTTATTGCCATTCTTTTAAATGTCGAGTGCAACTGGAACGGAGCCCTCATATTCTCAAGTGTAGCGATTCTCTCTTTTATCCTCAACTATTTTCTATACTATATCTTGTTGTGGCTTGGCCGGGTAGTAGGCAAGGTAATCATCTCATTTACCCTATTGCTAAATGCCGGATGCCTTTATGCCATAAATACATTTGAAGCATACATAACCGAGCCAACCATCGCCAATGTATTCAACACAAAGTCGGCCGAGGCTTCGGGATTCTTCTCAGTGTCAACAATAATATATATACTGCTCCTTGGTATTCCACCATGTATATACCTATTCGTAAAAAAAATCAATTACTCGAAAATCTGGCATTTCCTTGGTAATATTCTGGTATCGTTGCTCATAGCAGTTCTTGTTCTTTGTGCCAATGTACGCAACATTCTGTGGATTGACCAGAGTGCCACACTCCTTGGCGGCAGACTCTTGCCATGGTCATATATCATAAATACCGTACGCCACATCGTCATAGTGATGGAGAGCAATAAGAAGGAGATAATCCTGCCCGATGCCAAAATAACCACAGATAGCAAGGATGTATGCATACTTATCATTGGTGAATCGGCACGCCGTGAAAATTTTTCACTCTACGGATACGACCGCGAAACCAATCCGTTGCTTGCAGGCGACAGCGTAAAGGCATACATAGCCAACTCCGATGATGTTTCCACAATAGGCGGAGTAAAGGCAATAGTCTCACACAAAAGTTCAAAGGATTTGTATGAGATTCTGCCGAACTACCTTTTCCGTAATGGAGTCGATGTTGTGTGGCGCACAGCCAACTGGGGACAACCACCATTACACATTGAAAAATACATTGACCACAACGGACTTGCCGACAAATACCCCGATGCCGACCGCAGATACGACGGTGTATTGGTAGCCGGATTGGCCGAAGAGATTGAGGCTTGCGACAAAGATAAACAGCTGATTGTACTGCATTGCAGCACAAGCCACGGCCCGAAATACTTTTCAAAGTACCCTGCAGAGTTCGAAAAGTTCACCCCCGTATGCACATCGGTAGAGGTATCATCGGTCAACAGACAGGAGTTGATAAATGCCTATGACAACACCATACTCTACACAGACTATCTTATACATTCTGTCATAGAGACATTGAAGCAAGTTAAGGACAAGCGATGCTGCATGATATTCGTTTCGGATCACGGCGAATCACTTGGCGAAGGCGACATGTTCATGCACGGAACGCTTCCAAGGCGTTTTGCGCCCAAAGAGCAGTTCGAGATTCCGTTCATCGTTTGGGAGAATGACAGTTGTACAAAAACAAAGGAACTTGGGCAAGTGGAACAGTTCTATGTATATCATAGTGTAATGAACTGGTTCGGAATGGAAAGCCCGATATATAATGAGAATATGAATGTTTTTGAACCCGTAAAATAAATCAAAATGGAACTGCCTAGTGACCCAATGATGCTTTTCAGCACTGTGAACATGTACCTGCGCGATAGGTACGAGTCGCTCGATGAGCTTTGCGCCGACCTCGATGTCAATCGCGCTGAACTGGAAGAGAAACTCCGCGCTGTGGGGTTTGAATACAGCGCAGAACACAATAAGTTCTGGTAATATAAGGAGCGATGGCAACCCAAAAGTAAAAAAAGTAAAAAGGGTTGCCATCGTTTGTGAGAAGTTGAATAAAAAGAGCTATTTTTAGGCTTGCGAAACCCGAAAAAGCATAGTTTACTCGGCGTAAATGAGCATTTTGAGGGCGAGCGTAACGACAAAAGAGACTTTTTAGTCAGTTTCATTCAACATTCATTACCTATCTCTACAAAAAGCCTAAGCCCCGATATAGTATTACTGAAGCATATTGCACCGCCCGAGGCGCGGAAAATCTTGTCTGTTGAGATTGAAAGGTTGCGCTCATGTACCGGATAGCGGTTATAATCGGGGCGCAACAGAGCACCCGACTGCAAGCCGGCAAGCATCTCGCAATAACAGCATGCAACCTCGTATGTATTCGTGTCATTCTCGGCACCATAGTTATATACGCCCGATGGCAAGTTAAATGCCTGTGGCAGGAACTCAACCACCTCGCGCACCCATGTTATACCGCGATACTCACGCACCGGGAACACAATTGGCGTGCGCTCCTTTATTGCCTTTGCAATATTAAGCACAAAGTTAGCATGCGACGGCATGCCCTCGCGCTCACGGTCATACATCCATGTTGCGCGCAAAACCACGCTGTTAGGGTTGAAATAGAGCACACGCTCCTCGGCTTCAAGCTTGTGACGACCATAGACATTCTCGGGAGCGACACGCACATCTTCATTGAGGAGGCCGCTCTCAACATTGCCGTTATAGACCTGGTCACTCGAGAAGAACACCATCCTTGCACCGCACAAAGCCGCTCCACGCGCAATGTTCGCCGCACCCTCTACATTCACACGGTAGCTCTCATCGGGGTTCTGCTCGCAATAACCCGTGTTGGACAACGCCGCAAGATGCACCACCACATCGGGAGTGTGCTGCAGGAAATAACTATCGACCGACTCGCGGTCGGTAATATCAAGTTCGGCATGAGTGGGAGCGAGAATTTTATACTCATTGCGCCACCGCGCAACAACACGGCTGCCCACAAAACCACTTGCACCGGTAATAAGAATTGTTTTCATAGTGCGAAGATAAGGAAAAGTTCTACTATTAC
This sequence comes from Bacteroidaceae bacterium, assembly GCA_017383665.1. Classification (GTDB taxonomy): domain Bacteria; phylum Bacteroidota; class Bacteroidia; order Bacteroidales; family Bacteroidaceae; genus HGM04593. The sequence goes on from JAFNWA010000038.1 coordinate 2,841, forward strand.
AAATTATATGTCAAACTCATTGTAACATTCCTGCCTGGGGCGCTGATGCCGCAGCTGTAGGGGCGGTAGCGTTTGTCGGCGATATTCTCGAGTGTTGCATTGAGTAAGAAGCCACGCGCGAGCTGCAGCGATGCGCGCAGGTTGAGAGTGAACCACGCGGGTGAATAGGCATTGCCATCAGCATCAAGGGCATATATTTCTGTCTTTCCCCTCTCCTCTACCGGCATATCGACAGCCGCGCATTCAGCCTGGAAAGCCGTATAGGCCTCAACGTTCAACCGTTCGTTCCTGAAGCCCAGAGCCACGCGCCCAAAGAGCGGTGCGGCATGGCGCGATGGCGAAACATCGCCATTGTCCATTTCCTCGAAACCGCGTTGCCAACTGACGCGCGCTTCCCCATAGAACCATTTTGCGAAGTTGGCATCCACAGCAGTCTGAATACCCCACACATTTGCCGTTGCTGCATTCTGAAGCGCCTGCACACGGCACTCGCTGCCCTGATACTCCATTGTGGGACTGCCGTTGAAGAGGAAATCGCGGCGTACAATGGCATCGGTGAGGTGGATATAATAGGCCGTCACATCGAATTTCAAGAAAGAGCCTATGTGCTTTGCAAAACCAAGCTCGACATTGTCGGCATACTCGGGCTTGAGTGCTGGGTTTGGCACTGTCACGCAACCGTCGGCACTGTCAAAGAGTTTGCCCATGTCATCGACATTGGGAGCACGGAAACCGCGTGCATAGTTCACACGGAACAGCCACCCCGATACAGGTCGCCAGTTGAGCCCTACATTTCCGCTAACGCTTCCGGCCGAAGAGACCTGGCGAGGTGCAAAAGGAATATCGTAGCCTACAGTTGAAAAATCATTGTCTATGAGATAATGGTTATAACGCACACCAGCCGCAAGATTAAGACGGTTGTTCACATGCCACTCGGCCTGCGCGAAGAGACCTGCGCTGTACCACTCGGCATTGGGATAGCGCGCCGCCATCGGTTCCGTGGCATCGGTGACAATATCGGTTGCCACACCCTTTGAACGCACATTGTTCTGTACATACTCCGCGCCGTATGAGATTGTAGGCCCGTCGCTGACCGACTTTATGAAATCGACATTCGCACTCCAGGCATCGACAGCCTCGCTCTGCGTCTCGCGGCGCGGTTTATTGAGGTCACGGCTAATGCGGCTCTCCTCGAAGCGTTGCAGGGCAAGGTTCACCTTAATGGAGTCGTACATGATGCCACCACCTGTGTGTTCGGCACGCAAGTGGTTCATCATCCAGAATTGCGGACCGTAGTTCCACTCGGCATAACGGGGCAAGCCGCCACGCATGCGCTGATGGCGGTCATAACGCGCATACTCCGATGTCCCGCTCAAATGGAATGCATATTCAAGATTCCAACCGCCACCGGGGGCATAACGCACTTTCTGCATAAAGTTCAATTGCGAATATCCGCTTGGCGTCTGCTTGTTCTTGTCCACATTAGCTATGACACGGTCATCTACCGTTCCGTCGGCAGCAAAGCCGGGAACAACAATATATGGCATCACATAATCTTCGGGGCCATGTGTTCCCTGCTGCAGGTCGCCATAAGATGAATATGTGAGACTTGTGAGCAGTGCCCACCGTTTCCACCCCACCCCGGCATGTATGTGCGCCGTGAGTTCATTGGATGCGGTTGCCGTGCGCACAGTTGCCGCACCATGCACAAGCAGTGCCCCGCCATTAGCCAAACAAGGCTCAAGTGTTGAGAACACCATTGCGCCGCCAATGGCATCGCTGCCATATCCCACTGCGCCGGGACCGAAGAGCACTTCGCTATCGGCAATGGCAAAGGGGTCGAGCGAAATGACATTCTGTATGTTTCCCGAACGGAATATGGCGGTATTCATGCGCACACCGTCAATGCTGTAGAGCAGCCTGTTGGTGGCAAAGCCGCGTATCATTGGACTGCCACCAGCATACTGGCTTTTTTGAATAAACACCTCTCCGGTTAACCCCAGGACATCGGCAGCTGTCTGCGGATTGAAGGTGTTGGCCTTATCGAACGAGAGGCGCGTAACCTTTACCGGCTGTGCCTGACTCTGCTGGCACCAGCGGCTCGCCGACACCACAATCTCATCAAGATTGTAAAACAGGCTATCCTGTGCCAAGCCACAATTGGCAAACAGCAAGAAGAAGAACGAGAACAACACCTTTTTCATATACCCTTACTCCTTTACAAGCAACTTGCCGGTCTTTTTGAAGCCTGCTACATCTGTTGCCATATAGAAATACACACCTGCACCGTAGCCCGCTGTATTCACCTCAATTTCACTCTGTCCAACAGCGCTGAGGACTACATTTCCTTTTGCATCATATATTACAAGCGAGACATCACCCTCAAGGTCACGCGCTACAAAGCGGAAGCTCTCGCCAGCAGCAACCACGTTGCCGCTTTCAAGCAGAAGTTCCTTGCCGCTCACCATAGCATCGACCGATGTTGCATCGGGCACGGGCTTGCTTCCCTTTATCATACCCTCAATTTTCTTTGTATCGCTGCCGGCGGAGGTTGTGACTGTCAATGAGATGTCGTATGTCTGGTCGGGTTCGATTGTAATCACCGGATTACGCACATTGTCGGCACTCATTGAAAGCGGTGCGGGATACACCTCCCAATGCCACTCGGCACCATTCTGGTTCACTATGCTGTAACTGTCGAGTTTTATTTCGCGCGAATAGCCGCTCTGTGTGTTGTCGCCCGAACCGGCATTGAGTATCATGGGCTGTGCAATGGGCTTGAACTGTGGGTCGACAAATTCGCGTTCCCATATGCCGTTGTTGGTTGCAAGGCGTATAACACCATTCTTGTAGAAAGGCAACATACGGTTAAGGTTCACCACCTTTGGCAAGCCGTCGCTGATGTTTACCCAGCCGTCGGTGGTATCATCACGATAGAGCACACGGCCACGGGTTGTGCTGTATGTCTCATTGAGATAGCCAATTGTAAAAGCAATGGCATAGGCCGCATTCTTCTCATTGCCGGTGAGGA
>JAFNWA010000321.1 GCA_017383665.1 Bacteroidaceae bacterium
CATCTTCGGTCATATTGCTGCTATAAAGTACCGCATGATCGAAGTTAGGACATACAATCTGGACATTATCCAATATACCATTATTAAGAGCTACAAATTCATAACCCGTATTAAGCGCCGCAGAGTCGCTGTCGCAGGTCATGGTGAAGCCGTTGCCGTACAGCGTGTAGCCACCGGAAACCTCAACGGAGCCAAAGTCCATGCATATTGCCTTTGCATGGCCAATGTGCAGGTAACCGTTTGGTTCGGGCGGAAAACGGGTCTGTACCTTGCTGCCGTTCTTGCCTTGTGCAAGGTCATCCACTATAATCTGTTCGATAAAGCTGATGCTCTTTTTTTCGCCTTTTTCGGTTTCGTTTATTTCTGCCATTTTTATCTTGTTTTTAATGTTTATAATAGTTTGTTGATGAAGTCAATTATTTTAATTTACAAAAATAACTCTTTTTCTTTAAAACAAACCGTTGCTGTGGCTTAAAAATGTGTTGTCGGTATAAAAACTTCAGCCGGCTATCATTGCCGGCTGAGTGAAATATAATATCCTAGTTTGTAGATTTTGAATTTGAACAGTGAGGGAGAGCTGCTAAGCAGGTTCTTTTTCAGAGATTCTCTATTGTGCTTCCAGTATCTCATAATCAATCCAGTGAGGTGGTATCTGTCCAGTTTTTTTACGGTGGCAAGTAGGGGAGTGTTACCGATTTTCTCCTCTATTGTGGCAAGGGTTTTCAGGGCCTGCTCCGTTTTGGATAGGAAGATGGCATTCTCCTCCAAACCGCTATGCAACAGTCTGTTTTCAATGTGCAGTATCTCGATGTTTCGTTTCTCCAGTTCCTTTCCGAAAAGCACATCTTCATATCCGTATCGTGTAATTGATGTGTCAAATAAAATTGAATTGAAAAGTTGCTTGTCTATGGCAAAGTTGAACGATGTGAAACGGTCATACGGTGCCTTGCTGCGAGTCTGTGCGTCGCGTCTCCTGTCGGCTTCTTTCTCGTATCTGTACCGTAATGTGCAATGTCTGTCGGGGAGTGTATTTGCATGGTATAATCCTCCGCAGATTACCTTGCTCTTCTTCAGTGCATCGGCATAGGTCTTGAGAAAATCCTCTTTCTCGACGACTGCGTCACAATCTATGAATACAAGGCCGGGGTGTTGTGCTTCAGAGGCAAGAAGGTTGCGGATTAACGCACGCCCTATGTTGATATCTTTTACAATCCTTCGGCAGTTCTCCAATTTGTCGGCTACAGCGTTAAGGTGCAATTTGTCTTTGTCTGTTCCGTCTTCGGCAATTAAAATTTCATAAGGGAAACCTAACGCTTCGCCCTGTTTGTGAAGCGCCATGATAAGTTCGCTACAGTTGAAATTCTTGACCGGGATTAGGATTGATAACATTTTGTTTTGTACTTTCTTGTGATGCAAAGATATAAAACTTATTCAATTATTCACAATGAGCGTCTATATGATTGTGCTAATTTAAAATATTTTATTATCTTCGCAAAACAAACTAGAATTCACAAACAAAAACTGATATTTATGAAGAGTGACATCCAAATTGCTCATGAGACCAAACTTGAGCGTATTGAAAATGTGGCAGCCCAGATTGGTATTGATGCCAATGACCTTGAACATTATGGCAAGTATATTGCAAAATTGCCATTGAACCTTATTGGCAAGCAGAAGGGCAAGCTCATCCTTGTAACAGCAATAACAGCAACAAAGGCCGGTATCGGTAAGACAACCGTGTCAATCGGTCTTGCTTTGGGTCTTAACAAAATTGGCAAGAAGGCTGTCGTTGCTCTTCGTGAGCCATCACTCGGTCCCTGTTTCGGTATGAAGGGTGGTGCAGCCGGCGGTGGTTATGCACAGGTTCTTCCAATGGAGAAAATCAATCTTCACTTTACAGGTGACTTCCACGCAATCACATCGGCTCACAATATGATTTCTGCGTTGCTCGACAACTATCTCTATCAGCATGCAAAAGACGGTTTTGGTCTCAAGGAAATCCTGTGGCGTCGTGTGCTTGATGTAAATGACCGCTCATTGCGTCAGATAATCACCGGTGTGGGTCCTGCTACCAATGGTATCGTTGAGCAGGCCGGTTTCGATATTACTCCGGCGTCAGAACTTATGGCAATTCTTTGTCTTGCAAGTGACGAGAACGATTTGCGCCGCCGCATCGAGAATATCATGCTTGGTTACACATACGCCGGCGAGCCTTTTACAGTGAAAGACCTTGGTGTTGCCGGTTCTATTATGGTTCTGTTGAAGGATGCTATCCAGCCAAACTTGGTGCAGACTACCGAGAATACTCCAGCGATTATCCACGGAGGACCATTCGCAAACATTGCTCACGGCTGCAACTCACAGCTTGCAACAAAAATGGCTCTTGCGCACAGCGAATATACCATTACCGAGGCCGGTTTCGGTGCCGATTTGGGTGCTGAGAAGTTCTATAATATCCTTTGCCGCAAGAGTGGACTGCAGCCCGATGCAACCGTTATCGTTGCAACAGCCCAGGGCTTGAAGATGCACGGTGGTGTTGAACTCGACAAGATTAAAGAACCCGATATGGAGGGCTTGCGCAACGGTCTTGCAAATCTTGACCGTCATGTTGCCAACCTCCGTTCTTTCGGTCAGTCTGTGATTGTGGTGTTCAACCGCTTCGCTACAGATACCGATGAGGAGATGGCGCTTCTGCGTAACCACTGCGAGCAGGAACTCGGCTTGCCGTTCGTAATCAATAATGCATTTGCCCAAGGTGGTGAGGGCGCTGTTGAAATGGCTCAGATTGTTGTTGATGCAATCGAGAACAATCCTTCAAAGGCTCTTGAGTTTACATATGACGATGAGGATAGTGTCCAGACAAAGATTGAGAAGGTTGCAAAGAAAATCTATGGTGCAGCTTCGGTTACATTCGCAAAGCCTGCGCTTGACCGCATCAAGCTTGCCGAGAAATACGGCCTTACAAAATGTCCTGTATGTATTGCAAAGACACAGTTCTCATTCAGCGCCGATGCTACTAAGTATGGTGCTGTAAAGGATTTCAACCTGCAGATTCGTGATGTGGTGCTTAATGCCGGTGCAGAGATGATTGTTGCAATTGCCGGTGATATCATCCGTATGCCTGGCTTGCCAAAGGTTCCACAGGCGAATAATATAGACTTTGTGGATGGTGAGATAGTAGGTCTCAGTTGATAAAAATTAATTTATTGATAAGCAAAAGGCGCGCGCATGCGCGCCTTTTTTAAATACAGCAGTTATGGCACAACCCTTGGCGGAGCGTTTACGCCCCACATCGTTCGATAATTATGTAGGTCAGCAGCATCTTGTAGGGGATGGCGCTGTGCTTCGTCGTATGATAGATTCGGGAAGGATACTCTCGTTCATCATGTGGGGGCCTCCGGGCACAGGCAAGACAACCATTGCCCGCATAATTGCCAACACGCTGAACCGCCCTTTCTATACGCTCAATGCGGTGTCGGCAGGTGTCAAAGAGGTACGCGAGGTGATTGAAAAGGCGAAGAACTCGCCACTCTTTTCCCGTGGCAGTGCCATACTCTTCATTGATGAGATTCACCGTTTCAGCAAGTCGCAGCAGGATTCGCTGTTGAGTGCAGTTGAGACCGGTGTGGTTACTCTCATTGGTGCTACGACCGAGAATCCATCGTTCGAGGTTATCCGTCCGTTGCTATCGCGTTGTCAGCTTTATGTGCTCAAGTCACTCGAGCAAAATGATTTGATGCAGTTGCTTAGCTATGCGATAGATAATGACAATATTCTTAAAGAGCGTGGTGTGGAATTGCGTGAGACTGCTGCCATTATGCGTTACAGCGGTGGCGATGCTCGCAAACTGCTTAATATCCTTGAACTTGTGGTTGAGAGCGACCCTGATTCTCCGGTTGTGATTACCGATGAAAAGGTGAAGTGTTGTCTGCAGCAGAACCCTGCGGCGTATGACAAGGATGGCGAGATGCACTATGATATAATATCTGCATTCATCAAGTCAATTCGTGGCAGTGACCCCGATGCGGCTCTCTATTGGATGGCGCGTATGATAGAGGGTGGTGAAGACCCGGCTTTTATTGCACGACGCATAGTTATATCGGCTTCTGAGGATATTGGGCTTGCAAATCCCAACGCACTGTTGCTTGCCAATGCAGCATTCGATGCTGTTACAAAGATAGGTTGGCCCGAGGGAAGAATCCCTCTTGCCCAGGCTGTGGTCTATCTTGCAACATCTCCAAAGAGCAATTCGGCATATATGGGTATAAACAAAGCGTTGCAGGCTGTGCGTGACACAGGTAACCTGCCGGTGCCGTTGCACTTGCGCAATGCTCCAACGAAACTTATGGCAGAGCTTGGTTATGCCGATGGGTACAAATACTCTCACGACTATCCCGGGCACTTTGCCAAACAACAGTTTATGCCCGATGGTGGCGAGTCATTCTCGTTCTGGCTGCCACAGGATAATCCCGTTGAGGCAAAAGCGAAAGCATGGATGCAGCAGTGCTGGGGCGATGATAAACCGTTCAGTAAGTGATGCTCTGTCGCTTGGCCTGGTTGAGGTATATTATAAGAACTTTGTATAAAGTGAGGCTGACTAAAAAGGCTCTTTTGTCGTTACGCTTGCCCTCAAAATGCTCATTTGCTTCAAGTAAATTAACCCACAGATGTGGCTTTTCCTCCTCGCAGCTCGGCATAGAACGCAAGCACTCTCTGCTCTCGCATGCAGCGTCTGTTGTGCTTTTTCGGGCTTCTCAAGCCTAAAAATAGCTCTTTTTATCCAACCTCATAGCAATGTGGGCAACCCAAAGTAAATTGGGTTGCCCACATTCTTTTATTTGAGTATAACCTCAAGGAACTCCTTATAAATAAATTAAACGACGATATATCGCCGTTTAATTCAATAATGTATTTTACACATTGACTCCATCGGTCGGTTGCCTCTGGAGAACTGTTGTTATTGAGCGTCTGGTGTGTCGTTAGCAGGCAGAACGGGCAATTCAATCTCTTCTGTAATTGGAGCAGATACAGAATCGCTCTTTTCTGAATTCAAAGAGTGTGCTGCGCAAATGCTGAATACAACCATCAAAGCAGCAATAGTCCAAGTTGCTTTCTCCAGGAAATCTGCAGTTTTTCTTACGCCCATAATCTGATTTGAAGATGAGAATCCCGATGCAAGGCCACCGCCTTTAGAGTTCTGGATTAACACG
>JAFNWA010000322.1 GCA_017383665.1 Bacteroidaceae bacterium
TACTCCTCCATTTTTTCCTTGGAACCTATTTGCTGCATCACATAGTCCATCTGCATCTCCACCTGTCGCATGATGTTAGCCTCATCAATCTCGATACTATCAATGGCAGCCTGATGTAGAAAAAGTTGCTGAACCGCCAAATCCTCACCTACGACACAGTATGGATCACCCTCGAATACTCTACCTGAAGCAACCCAATAGCGGATAGCCTCTTCTATATCTGAACGCAATATAGACTTGTCACCAACGACCCACTCAACTCTATCAATGACATTGTCCTGAGCAATCGTAAACTGTGAAGTCAATGTCAAAGACATTGAGCAGAACAACCATTTTATAAAATCCTTCTTGATATTCATATGCTATCTTTTACCCTTATGAAAGGTTAAATTAGTGTATAATGAGTTTTCCATTCTGCAAAGCCTCTTCATAAAGTGAGCGCTTCACTGTTTTAATAAAATTGGCCTTTTTAGAATTCATCAACAACTCCTTGATTTCATCTGATACCATTTCCAATGGCTTTGTATCACTCTTTTGCAAGATAGAGTCGGCACAGACAAAATAGGTAAATTTACCCTCCTTGAACTCGATGATGTTTTTATTAAGGAGTCTATCCATGAGTTGCTGCTTTGTTAGCGGAACCTTGTGAACAAGATCAGCAAAAGGCATCCATTCCTCAGTGAAAAACTGATACTCATACCCGTTTTCGGTACAAAGTTTCTCCAGTTCCTCCAAATCTTCCTGCCCCTTGCGCAGACACCGGTTACGCACATCGCGCACCCTCTTAGCCTTTGAAGGAATCTGCACATAGAAGCCCTTTATGTATGGTTCGTCAAGTTCGAAAAGAGATTGCTGTTGTTCGTAAAAACCCAGAACCTCGGCATCGGTTATACCCGGGAGCAGTTGCTGTGTTATCAACCTGTCCTGATAGACATTCTCTATTAGGCTCTTACGATAACTTTCAACCATTTTGTCAATCTCATCGGTTGCCACTACATTCTCCTTAGCCTTTTCATAGAACAACATATCTATTGCCCAACGCTCAATATAACTCTGCATAAAGGCCGCACTATCAGCCCTGTGCTGTTGCGCAAACATTATATCAGCCTCATCTTTATACAAATGCACATCGCCGACGCTTGCCAAAGATGCCCTCTCCGCATAAGACACCTCTTCCCGGCATGCAAAAAGCAAAGCCGGGAGAGCTGACAGGCATATATATTTCCAAAATCCTTTGCCGAACATCAGTTTTTCCTAATATTGCAATATTTTAAAGAATAAAAACAGTCGGTCCGCACATAGTAGAACAAACACACATTGCTTATTCGTGATTATTAACTGTTTTTAATATTGTTTTATCTACCTTTACCTTATATTTTTTGCGAAGTGATTTAACCCATTTCTCCTCAAGGAATTTCTGATAGTCGTTAGTGACCTTACCCTTCACATCCGTGTAGGTTTCAGGCGCATCAATCACTTTGCCATATACATCAGAAACAACAAAACCACGACGGAGTTTTCCACCTTCACCCTGACCGAATACAGATTTATCGACAAAAGCATTGTCACCTATCGCAAAAACACCAACCTCTACACAAACTGCACGGACAGAATCCTTTGGCAAATTAGCCTCAATGGCCGACTTGTAGTTCTCAAAAGCCTGATCGGCAAGAATACCCTTTACCATTTCAAGGTTCTCGATACTATTTGCCTGTATCACTGCACCGCGGAAACGAGGTGTCTCAAATTTATAGCGTTTCTTGTTCTTCTTGAAATACTTTGCAATTCCTACCTCGTCATCAGCAACCCTGTTCCAAACCTCGTGATTCGAAACTTCAAAGAAGAGTAGTCCTTCATAATACTCACGCATCAGATTACCGAATTCAGGATACTTGCTTTCAAGCAAACTATCCTCACGTGCCAAGGCCTCCTGAGGCGTCAAATCACCTCCGAATTCTTTTGCGAGGTCCTGCCCCCTCTTGATACGGGCAGCCTCGCGTATATTCTGCTGCTCAAGCATGTTTATAATCGCAGGCTTATACTCTTCGAAAGAGCCGAATGGACGGGTCGAAATGCGTTTTACTATATGAAAACCGGCAGGAGACTCGAATGGAGCAGAATATGTTCCGTCAGCAATAGAATACGCAACCTGCTCAAACTCCGGATATACCTGACCACGCACAATCTCGAACGAACGGAGAGCCTGTGCCGGGATATTGAAATATCTGGCCACATCCTCAAATGTCTTGCCGTCATTGAGCATAGCGTATGCCGAGTCTATTCTTTCCTTCGCCAACTTGATATCGGCCTGCGGAGCAGTCTGCTTCGCAAGGAAAACAATGTGAGCAACCTCGACAAAACCATCACAACCTATTGTTGCAGAGTCCTTTGCATATATCTTATAGGCCTCATCGTTTATAAAACAGGTATCTACAAGGTAATTCTCTGCCATAAGGTTACGGTCGCGTTTATACTCCTCCTTAAACGAAGACAATGTATCAAGCCTGAGAGCCTCAGCCTCTGCAACCTTCAATTTGAAATCAATATACATGGGCAGATACTCCTCAACAGTCTGCCCCTCACCTGCAAGATTCGTATTGTTCTTATTGAAAGCGTACTCAAACTCCGAGCGCGTTACCTCCTTGCCATTAACGCGCATAAGCACAGGATCTGATACCTGTGCCAATGCCGTAGTGGACACCAACAAAAGAGATGCTGCTACATTCTTAAATTTCATTTCTCTCTTTTTATTCAGGACGACTATAATTTGGAGCCTCGCTAGTAATTGAAACATCATGAGGATGACTCTCGAGCACACCGGCATTTGTAATGCGCACGAATTTGGCATGGTGCAAAGCCTCAATATCTTTTGCGCCGCAGTAACCCATGCCTGAACGCAAACCACCGACCAACTGGTATATCACCTCGAAGAGCGTACCCTTATAAGGAACTCGTGCTGCAATACCCTCTGGCACAAGCTTCTTCTTATCAGCTGTATCAGCTTGGAAATAACGGTCTTTAGAGCCATTTTCCATAGCCTCCAATGAACCCATACCTCGATATGATTTGAACTTGCGGCCATTAAAGATAATTGTATCACCGGGAGACTCCTCTGTTCCGGCAACAAGCGAACCAATCATAACACAATAACCACCTGCAGCCAAAGCCTTTACGACATCACCTGAGTAACGCAAACCACCATCAGCAATCAAAGGAACACCAGTACCCTCAAGAGCCTTGGCAACATCATATACGGCAGACAACTGAGGAACACCTACACCAGCAACAACGCGTGTTGTACAGATTGAACCAGGACCGATACCCACCTTAACAGCATCCGCACCTGCATCTGCAAGCATCTTGGCAGCCTCACCTGTTGCGACATTACCAACTACAATATCAATCTGTGGGAAGAGAGCCTTTGCCTCCTTCAGTTTCTGGATAACACCTGCCGAGTGACCATGAGCAGTGTCAATTACAACAGCGTCAACACCTGCATCTACAAGCGCTTTAATGCGTTCCATCGCATCACCTGTAACACCAACACCTGCAGCAACACGCAGACGCCCCTTGCTATCCTTGCAAGCCATTGGTTTATCCTTTGCCTTTGTAATATCCTTATATGTAATCAAACCAACCAGTTTACCCTCACCATCTACAACTGGCAATTTCTCAATCTTGTTTTCACGCAAAATCTTAGCTGCAGCCTCCATGTCGGTCTTCTGAGTTGTGACAACAAGCCTATCGGCTGGAGTCATAATTTCACATATTGGTCGTTCCATATTTGTTTCAAAACGCAAGTCACGATTGGTAACAATACCCACGAGTTTCTTGCAATCATCAACAACCGGGATACCGCCAATATGATATTCAGCCATAATGTCAAGAGCGTCCTTTACTGCTGAATTGGCCTGAATTGTCACAGGGTCATATATCATACCATTCTCAGCACGCTTTACAATTGCGACCTGATGAGCTTGAGCTTCAATAGACATATTCTTGTGGATAACACCGATACCGCCTTCACGGGCAATAGCAATAGCCATCTTGGCCTCAGTAACGGTATCCATGGCTGCTGTCACGAACGGCACATTAAGCTCGATATTTCTTGAGAACTTGGTTTTCAAAGAAACCCCCTTAGGCAAAACCTCAGAGTATGCGGGAATAAGCAATACATCGTCATAGGTCAAGCCGTCCATCACAATCTTTTCTTTTATAAAATCATTCATATAGCTATATATTTTTCTTTTCTATCAGTTTCCTACTTCTGAAATGAATTTCACTCGCACAAGACGTATCTCCTCTTCGGTATACTCTCCGCCAAGTTCCTCAATAGCAACATCTATGGAATCTGTGGATGAGCCTTTGAAATAGTCATATATTTCATTCAAGTTCTCCTCGTCAAGAATCTCTTCAAGGAAATAGTCGATATTCAATTTCGTGCCGGAATATACGATAGACTCCACATCATCGAGCAGTTCATCAAACTCAACACCCTTGCTAATTGCCAAATCATCAAGCGCCACCTTCCGGTCAATTGCATTTATAATGGCAACCTTCAGCTTTGACTTGTTTGCTACTGTGCGTATGCGTATATCCTCGGGGCGATCAATTTCATTCTCCTCGCAATGACGCTTGATAAGAGCACAAAATTCCTCTCCATAACGCTTTGCCTTACCCTCTCCCACTCCTGGGATATTCTTCAGTTCATCAAGAGTCACAGGGTATGTCGTAGCCATTGCCTCCAGTGAAGGATCCTGGAATATCACATAGGGCGGCAGCTCCAACTGTTTTGACAATTTCTTGCGAAGATTCTTAAGCATTGCAAAAAGTTCTGGATCAACAGCAAAGGTGCTTGTTGCCTGTACAACAGTCTCCTCCTCATCAAAATCTCTATCCTCGACAATCTTGAATGACACCGGTTTCTTCAAGAATGCATGCCCCTGTTTTGTAACCTTAAGCAGGCCATAGTTCTCGACATCCTTGTCAAGATAGCCGGCAATCAATGCTTGACGGATTACCGCATTCCAGCGTTTTGCATCCTCATCGTCACCACAGCCAAAACACTCGAGCTCATCATGATTATGCGAAATTATATCTGAGGTTTCCTTACCCAAAAGGACATCTATTACATAATCGGTTTTAAAATTCTCCTTCAACGCCAACACTGCCTCAATTACAGTCTCAAGCAACTCTTTTGCCTCCACCTGTTTTTTAGGAGTGAGACAGTTGTCACAATTACCACAATTTTCCACTTCGTAATTTTCACCAAAATAATGCAACAATAGTTTCCTGCGGCAAACAGAAGACTCAGCATACGCCGTTGTCTCATGCAATAACTGACGGCCGATATATTGTTCGGCAAGCGGTTTGCCCTCAAGAAACTTCTCCAATTTCTGTAAATCCTTGTTGTTATAAAAAGCGATGCACTGTCCCTCACCACCGTCACGGCCGGCACGGCCAGTCTCTTGATAATAACCTTCAAGGCTCTTTGGTATGTCATAATGTATCACATAGCGCACATCGGGTTTGTCAATACCCATGCCGAACGCAATAGTTGCAACAATGACATCTATTTTCTCCATAATGAAGTCGTCCTGAGTCTGCGACCTCATTGCCGAATCCATGCCGGCATGATATGCCTTTGCAGATATCTCATTCGTCTGCAGGATCTCGGCCAACTCCTCAACCTTCTTACGGCTCAAACAATATATTATACCAGACTTGCCTGGATTAGACTTAATGAACTTAATAATCTCTTTGTCCACATCCTTAGTCTTCGGGCGCACCTCATAGTAAAGGTTTGGGCGATTGAAAGAAGATTTAAAATCCGGTGCATCCTGAATCCCAAGATTTTTCTTTATATCATCACGAACCTTTGTTGTAGCCGTAGCCGTCAATGCAATAATTGGAGCCTTACCAATCTCGTTCATTATAGGACGGATACGGCGATACTCCGGGCGGAAATCATGTCCCCACTCTGAAATACAATGAGCCTCATCAATCGCATAGAACGAAATCTTAATGCTTTTCAAAAACTCCACATTGTCCTCTTTGGTCAAGGACTCGGGAGCGACATACAATAGCTTTGTCTTACCGGAAAGCACATCTTCCTTAACCTCCTCTATCGCCTGCTTTGTCAACGACGAGTTCAAGAAATGCGCCACGCCATCCTCTTCATTGAGATTTCTTATGGCATCAACCTGATTCTTCATCAAAGCTATAAGCGGAGAAATCACGATTGCGGTACCCTCCATTACAAGTGAAGGTAGCTGATAGCAAAGAGACTTTCCGCCTCCGGTAGGCATCAGGACAAAGGCATCATTGCCTGCAAGCAAGTTTTTGATGACCGCTTCCTGATCACCCTTAAACTTGTCAAAACCGAAGTTCTCCTTGAGAGCTTCTGTCAAATTACACTTCTTTGCCATTTTATAACATGCCTATTTGAAAACAAAGTTATAAATATATAAATTAAAAGCACAACTTTTTTTGAATATATTTTTGCAAAGGCAGTAAAAAAATCACCAACCCGACAAAGAAACGGCAGGCTTCTGAAACGAAGCCTGCCACCAAATATACTTCAAAAGCCTTTAATATGTGTCAAACGCCATCAAACGGCACACATTATCGCAGTGCTTTTCTCCACCTGTTTTTTGGCATATTCCTTTGTTATCCTACAAACCTTCACATCACTCGAAGGGATCTCGAACATTTTTTCCATCATAATGGTCTCGACAATCGAACGAAGACCACGAGCACCAAGTTTGTACACCACAGCGGTGTCCACGATATACTCCAACGCCTCATCTTCGAACACAAGCTCAACACCGTCCATTTCCATGAGCTTTACATACTGCTTGACTATAGAATTCTTGGGTTCTGTAAGGATATTACGCAATGCACCGCGATCAAGCGGACGCAACGAGGTCAGTATCGGCAAACGACCGATTATCTCAGGAATAAGACCAAATGAACGAAGATCCTGAGGCATGATATACTGCATCATATCGCCCTTGTCTATGTTCATCTTATTCTGCACCGAATTATAACCAACTACATGAGTGTTCATACGCTGCGCAATCTTCTTCTCGATACCGTCGAATGCGCCACCGCAAATAAAGAGAATATGTTTGGTATTTACGGCTATCATCTTCTGGTCGGGGTGCTTACGACCACCCTGAGGCGGCACATTCACAACCGAGCCCTCAAGCAGCTTCAACAGACCCTGCTGTACACCCTCGCCGCTGACATCTCGGGTAATCGAAGGGTTGTCACTCTTTCGTGCAATTTTATCAATTTCATCAATGAACACAATACCGCGCTCAGCCTCCTCGACATTATAGTCAGCAACCTGAAGAAGGCGTGTCAGGATGCTTTCAATATCCTCACCCACATAACCGGCTTCGGTAAGCACCGTCGCATCCACGATTGTGAACGGCACCTTAAGCAACTTTGCAATAGTTCGTGCCAGCAGAGTCTTGCCCGTGCCGGTACTGCCAACCATTATAATGTTACTCTTTTCAATCTCAACCTCGTCGGCAGCACCGCGTTGCATGAGACGCTTGTAATGATTGTAAACCGAAACGGCAAGAGCACACTTAGCCTCATCCTGTCCAATGACATACTCATCAAGAAAAGCCTTTATCTCCTTTGGTTTTGGGAGCTCCTTCATTTCAAAGTCACTCTTCGGGAGCAAAGCCTCCTCGCGCAGTATGTTATGAGCCTGTTCGACACAGTCATTGCAGATGTAGCCGGTCATACCGGTCATCAGCAAAGCCACCTGCTCCTCGGTTCTGCCGCAGAAACTACATCGTTTCTTTCCTTTTTCAGCCATTGGTCAAATTATATTTTGCGTGTAAGGACACGATCAATCATACCATACTCCTGTGCCTCAGCTGCAGTCATCCAATAATCGCGATCACTGTCGGCCCAAACCTTATCAAAAGGCTGTTTGCTGTGGTCTGAAATGATTGTGTAGAGTTCTTTCTTCAATTTCTGGATTTCGCGTGCCGTAATCTCAATATCACTTGCCTGTCCCTGAACACCGCCAAGAGGCTGATGTATCATCACACGACTGTGTGTCAAAGCCGAACGCTTTCCCTCGGCGCCGGCAACAAGCAGCACAGCAGCCATACTTGCAGCCATACCTGTACAGATTGTTGCAACATCGCTTGAAATGAACTGCATTGTGTCATATATGCCCAAACCGGCATACACAGAACCACCAGGAGAGTTTATATAGATTGAGATATCCTTACCACTATCTACTGAATCAAGATAGAGCAACTGTGCCTGCAA
>JAFNWA010000323.1 GCA_017383665.1 Bacteroidaceae bacterium
ATTGAGAATATTGACCGCAAGGGTATGATGACAGAAATAATCGGCTTTCAGGAGAACCATAATGTGAATAATGCAATGTATGGTGCAGTAGCTGCAAAATTGAACTACCGTTTCCATCCCAAATGGAATGCCTTTGTCAAGGGCACATATGACTGGATTGGTATGCTCGAGGGCGGCAATGGCTATTCAAAGGGAGTCTATCGCACAGCCTTGAATTATCTTGCCGGAGTTGAATTCTATCCTATGCACGATTCGGACCTGCACTTTTTCTGTGTCTTTACAGGACAGACAAATCTGTATGCCGACAAGGCTCTCATGTTCAACAAAAGCAATTACAACACACAGAATGCTTCAATAGGTTTCATATATAAACTACCTGTATTCTGATTTTGTTATAGGAGATATAGACAAATAGGAGTATGTTATTGTTGCAACTTTTTCTGGTGCTTGCATGCATAGTGGCAGGTGCGCGTCTAGGTGGCATCGGGCTTGGTGTTATGGGCGGCTTGGGTGTGGCCCTGCTGGTCTTTGTCTTTGGTCTTGAACCGACTGCTCCGCCAATAGATGTAATGCTTATGATTGCTGCAGTTATCTCTGCAGCGTCGTGTATGCAGGCTGCCGGCGGCCTCGACTACATGGTGAAGGTGGCAGAGCGTTTGTTGCGCAAGCATCCGCAGAATATTACTATCCTGGCTCCGTTGGTGACATATACATTTACATTCCTTGCCGGAACGGGGCATGTTGCCTATTCGGTGTTGCCTGTGATTGCCGAGGTGGCCAGGGAAACAAAAATACGCCCCGAACGTCCGCTTGGAATTGCTGTGATTGCGTCACAGCAGGCAATTACGGCTTCGCCTATCTCCGCTGCTACAGTGGCATTACTTGGAATGCTTGCCGGGTTTGACATTACTTTGTTCGATATATTGAAAGTTAGCGTGCCGGCTACATTGATTGGTGTGCTGGCGGGAGCTTTCTTCTCCATGAGAGTGGGTAAGGAACTTGTTGACGATCCCGAATACAAACGCCGTGTTGCTGCCGGATTGGTGGAGAAGAGCAGGGTGGCGGTAACCGATGTTTTGTCGCTTGGAAAGGCTAAAGTCTCTGTTGCACTTTTCTTTGTTGCAACTTTGGTTATTGTGTTTTTCGGTTCTATAGAGAAACTGCGCCCTTCGTTCGAGAATGAGGTCTATGTTGAGCAGACTCTCAATGCAACAGTTGATTCAGTGGATATTGATGAGGCTCTCTCTGGCAAAGTTGCTGTAAATGTACTGGCTGATGTGGCTGCCGATAACGCGGTCGATGAGGCTGAGAGTGGCGAAAAACTCTACTTCAAGAGTGTCGAGAAGAAGAGATTGGGCATGCCGTTTATCATTGAAATGGTGATGCTGGCTACTGCCGCGCTCATTTTGTTGCTGACAAAGACCGATGGAGCAAAGGCTGTGAAGGGTAGTGTCTTCTCGGCCGGTATGCAGGCGGTAGTGGCAATATTCGGTATTGCGTGGATGGGTGATACATTTATAAGTGGAAATATTGATGAATTAAAAGGTGCAGTGGAGGGTGTCGTGAACGAGATGCCCTGGCTCTTTGGACTTGCGCTGTTCGTGATGTCGATATTGCTCTACAGTCAAGCAGCGACGGTGCGCGCTATTGTTCCATTGGGTGTGGGGTTGGCAATATCGCCAATGACGCTCATAGCACTGTTTCCGGCAGTGAACGGTTATTTCTTCATTCCCAATTATCCAACATTGATTGCTGCAATAAATTTTGACAGTACAGGTACTACTCGTATTGGCAGATGGGTGCTCAACCACTCGTTTATGTTGCCGGGACTCATTTCTACTGCGGTTGCAGTTGCTGTGGGATTGCTGTTGATACAGATATATTAAAATAGTGGTTTTTATTGATTATGGTCGCCGATGTGATGTTTGCTCACTTCGGCGATTCTTGTTAACTTTGCACAGTGGAAAAATTACCCAGATACATATTTGAACTTATATAAATAGTTGTATGGAATTATTGACTTCGGGAAACATCATGTTCATTGGCTCTATACTCATTTTTTGCAGTATTCTTATTACAAAAGCCGGTGGACGGTTTGGTATGCCCACATTACTGCTTTTTCTTATTGCCGGTATGCTCTTCGGCTGTGATGGACTTGGCATTCAGTTCGACAATGTGGCTCAAGCGCAGTTTGTGGGCATGGTTGCGTTGTGTGTAATCCTTTTTACTGGTGGTCTGGAAACCCGAGTATCCGAAATAAAACCTGTACTGGGACCCGGATTGACTCTCTCTACTTTGGGCGTGTTGTTGACAACAGCGTTTACCGGTGTGTTCATCTATGGAATGTCGTGCTGGGGCGTGCTCTCATTTGAGCTTCCAATTGTGGTCTGTTTTTTGCTTGCTGCAACAATGTCATCAACCGATTCGGCATCGGTGTTCAATATTCTGCGAGGCAAGAATATAAATCTTAAAAACAATCTGCAACCGATGTTGGAACTTGAAAGCGGTAGCAATGATCCCATGGCCTATATCCTGACAATTGTACTGCTGCAGTTGTCGGTAACCTTGTGTGCTGGTGATGCCGTTGCCGAGACGCATGTATTGGTAGTCAACTCCCTGAAGGTGTTGGTGCAGCAGTTTGCATCGGGCGCTATGATTGGTGCCGGTGCCGGTTTTGCAGCGTCGTGGTTCATGAATAGGGTGAACCTGAATAATGTGTCGCTCTATTCGATAATGCTGATGAGTATTGTGTTTTTCACATTCTCCATTGCTGATATGCTTGGCGGTAACGGTTATCTGGCAGTCTATGTAACAGGTATAATCGTTGGTAACAAAAGGATAAGGAGCCGTAAGCAGGTTGCAGCGTTCTTTGACGGGATGACATGGATAATGCAGATTGCGATGTTCTTGTTGCTTGGCTTGCTTGTTGATCCAAGTGAAATGTGGAAGACAACCTTTGTTGCATTGCTTGTGGGTCTGTTTATGATTTTTATCGCCCGTCCGCTCAGTGTATTCATTTCGCTTCTTCCTTTTAAAAATATAACACTCCAGTCCAAATTGTTTACCTCTTGGGTGGGACTGCGCGGTGCAGTGCCGATAATCTTCGCAATGTATCCGGTGGTGGAAAAGGTGCCTGGTAGTGAGGTCGTATTCAATGTCGTGTTCTTTATAACACTGCTTTCTCTCATTTTGCAAGGCGGTACTATTGTTATGGCTGCAAAACGACTGGACTTGCTTGATCCGGTTGAACCGGAGAGACAGTTCGATGTTGAACTGCCTGAGGAGGCCGGTGAGCAGAGTGAGATTACTATAACACAGGAATTTATCGCTGAAAAAGGCAATACTCTTCAAGCTTTGGCTTTGCCGCGCGGTATGCTTGTCATATTCATAAAGCGTAACGAGAAGTATATTGTTCCAAACGGCTCGGTGGAATTGCAACCGGGTGATCAGTTGCTGGTGATTGCCAGTTCCGAAATTGAAAACATGAATTCCTAAAATAGTGAGCGCGACCGGGTCGGTCGCGCTCTTGTTAAACAGTCGGCCTGTAAGCCGGGTTCTGTGCCCCAATCGGGGTGTCTGTCATTCATCTATACCATGTGTCACCACATGGCTAAAGCGTTCTACCCTCCGGCTCGGGCGAGCAGCCCTCAAGCGCCGGTTTACATGAACTTGCAGCCTCCAAGACGCACGGCCCGTACATCGCTGCACGGCCGGTGGGCTCTTACCCCACCTTCTCACCCTTACCCTTGCGGGCGGTTATTTTCTTCTGCGTTACTCCACCTTCGCAAGCGGCTTTCTGTTAGGAAGTGGAGTGCTCTGTGCTGCCCGGACTTTCCTCCTTTGCATTTAAAGCAACGGCGACAGACTGTCCGACTGTTTTTTATTGTCAATCTCTGTTGATTTCCACTGCAAAGATAGTGCAAAAGAGTGTTTGTTCCATTCACCCGGCTTCATGTTTTGCCCTAAATGTAACATTTTAGACCTATTTTTAACTTTTATTAACACGGAAATCCGTGATATTATGCTTGCTATAGACTCTATTGTGGTGTAGATGTTGGTTGGCTACCGGCTTTTGTATTTGGCTTGCTGTCACATTGACCGGCAGCAATGGAGTTTTTCTGCTTTGACTTCATTTGTTTGCTGAATTTTGTGGGTGCTTTCTACTTTCACCCACATATATATCACAGCGGTGATGTATTTAAGGTGTTTTTTTTATGGTCAATGCTGTATGTGCTATGCTTTTAATGCAAAAGCCGGTTTTTTTAGGTCGTTTTTGTAACATTTAACATGTAAAATTTGTATTTGAGATAAAGTATTTTTAATTTCGCGAATTAAAATTGTATCGCAATAAAAAATGAGACAATTAAAGATTACCAAAAGTATTACCAACCGCGAAAGCGCATCGCTTGACAAGTATTTGCAGGAGATTGGTCGAGAGGAACTCATCACCGTTGAAGAAGAGGTGGAGTTGGCACAAAAAATTAGAAAAGGAGACCGTCGTGCACTTGAGAAATTAACACGAGCAAATTTGCGTTTTGTGGTTTCTGTAGCAAAACAGTATCAGAACCAGGGATTGAGCCTGCCCGACTTGATTAACGAAGGCAACCTTGGACTTATAAAGGCTGCAGAGAAATTTGATGAGACGCGTGGATTCAAGTTCATCAGCTATGCAGTTTGGTGGATTAGACAA
>JAFNWA010000324.1 GCA_017383665.1 Bacteroidaceae bacterium
AAAGGTGTAATCGTTTTTGACAATAAGAGCTGCACATGTGCAGCTCTTATTGTGTATATATATATGTATCACTCCTCGGGTGTAAACATTGGGTCCCATGCCGGCAACATAACCGGTTTTTGTTTCAGTACATCAAGCACTTTGGCCGGGATGTATTTCTTGTCAACGACAAGGCGGAACATATATTCATTGAACCACTCGTCGGTCATTATTAGTGTGCCGTTGAAGCCCGACTGCGCACCCCAACTGTTTTCTACCTGCCATTTCTTAGGGTTGCCGTCCTTGTCAAGGTCAACAGCCATCAATGTCATGGCGTGCGATGAACCGCTGTCGAATGTAATTATTCGTTCGCGCTTGTCCATGCCGAACTCCACACCAAAGAGCTCCTCATAGTTGAAGTTGGCAATGTCGAGTGTGCCGCGCTCCGAGTTCAGGTACTTGCCCACATCGCACGAGAAGTACATCATTGTGCTGTCTTTGATTGATGCAATTGCCATTGCTTTGATTTCCTCTAGTGGCAGGTTGATGTACATCCAATTGTGCCCGTCATAGAGGTGGCGGTCATACTCAATCTCATAGCATTTCCAGTAGGGGCGTGCAGGGTCGTTCATGAACATTACATAGTCGTCCTGCATGTTTATGTTCACATACTTCTCGTAAAAACTCTTCGGTGTGTACAATTGTGGTTCCTCGCGGTATTTGCCGTTTGCATCCTTAGGCGCCCACATGAATTCTGTTGGCGGAACACCATATACATTGGCAAGCATCTTATAGACAACCTTCAACTGTTCCTTTTTCATCTTGAGCAATTCCTTCTCCTTTGCACCATTCTCGTGGGCTTGGCGAAGTTCAATCGCGAACTCGCGTAGCTTGCGTGTAAGCAATGACGAGAATGCGCTTGTGTTGTCGCTTGTGTAGCTCTCTTTCATAACGCCTTTGGGTACAACGCCATATTTCGCAACATTGTCGGCCACACCGGTAAATGTGCCGCCGTCACTCAACGGGTGCTGTAGCAACCACTCTACAGTGCGGTCGTCAATTGGTTTTTTGCGTGTGTCAATGATACCCTGCAGGAAAAGGTTCGATTTCTCCAACTGGTCATAGAAGAAATTATAAACCTGTGAGAATTCGAATGCGCCAAGGTTCTCGCTTGCAATCATTTTTGCGCGCATCACATTAAGGCCGGTGAAGAGCCAGCAACGACCCGATGACTTCTGGTTTGTGATGCCTTTTGATGGCACGCTGTGACTGAAATAGGTATCCAGTTCGTTAAGGTTCTCCTGGTTGAGTGCCAGCTCCTTGATGGGCTGTGAGAGCAGAATGTTCTGCAAAGCCTTCTCGGCTGTAGTCGGTTTGTAACTATCGCTCAGTTCCTTGAGCATCTGCGAGTCAATGCCGCCATTGTTCTGCGCCAATGCTCCTGCCGAGAGCAGCATTGTTGCAGCATAGGCTAAAAATCGTTTTGTGTTCATGTCCTATTTAGTTTAATTTAAAGTTCCATAAAGTCAAGTTTTTTCTTGGAATACCGGTTATTCGTTAATATTGTGTTTGCAAATGTTTGTTTTGCGAATATAAGGATAAAAGCCATAAAACGGGAACTTTTATCGGATAATTAGTTAATTGGTCAGTTTGGCATGTCGCTGTATCTCCTCAATGAATGCAAGTGCAGTCTCTACATTCTTTACATTTTCAACGGTGATTATACAACGGCCACCTCCTTCGCGCACCTGGCACTTGAATTGGCTTGTGGGAATGTAGCTCATGATTCCGCCGAAGAGCTCGCTTGCATAGTAGCGCTCGTTGCGTGTGTCAACAAGGAACAGGTTCATCTTTCCGCCTTTGAGGTAGATTTTCTCAACACCCAGCCGTTGTGCCTGGTGGCGCAGTGATACCATGCGTATGAGTTCCTCTCCCTCTTTGGGCATCTTTCCAAAGCGGTCCTTCATCTTAGCCTTGAACTGTTCTATCTCCTTGGCGTCGGTCAAAGAGTCGAGCTCACGGTAGAGCAGTATGCGCTCGTTGCTGTCGGGGACATATAAAGCCGGGAACAGCAGTTCAAGGTCGCTCTCAACAAAACACTCCTTTACATAATTGTCGGCTGCGGTTTCGCCCTCTTCCTGTAGCAGGATATCGGCAAATTCATCTTCTTTCAATTCGCGCACTGCCTCGGCAAGCACCTTCTGGTAGGTCTCGTAGCCCAGGTCGGCAATGAAACCGCTCTGTTCTGCGCAAGAAGGTTGCCGGCACCGCGTATGTCAAGGTCCTGCATGGCTATGTTCATTCCGCTGCCCAGCTCGCTGAAGCTTTCGATGGCCTCCAATCGGCGGCGTGCATCGGTACTCAGGTTCTCGCGCGGTGGGGTGAGCATGTAGCAGAATGCCTTGCGCTTGCCGCGTCCCACGCGTCCACGCATCTGGTGCAGGTCGCTCAGTCCAAAGTTCTGCGCCTGGTTTATGATGATGGTGTTTACATTAGGAATGTCTATGCCGTTCTCCACAATCGATGTGGCAATGAGCACATCATGGTCGTGGTTGATGAATTCATAGAGTCTTTTTTCGAGTTCTGCGGGTTCCATCTGTCCATGTCCGATGCACACACGCGCATCGGGTACATGCCGTTTTATCATGCCGGCAAGTTCTTCCATTCCCGAAATCCTGTTTGTAATGAAGAATACCTGTCCGTTGCGGCTCAGCTCAAAGTTGATGGCTTCCTTTATGACTTCGGCATCGAAATTGTGAATCTCGGTGTGGATGGGGTAGCGGTTGGGCGGCGGTGTCTGTATCGTAGAGAGGTCGCGTGCTCCCATAATAGAGAACTGCAGGGTGCGAGGTATGGGGGTCGCGGTCATTGTGAGTGTATCTACATTCACTTTGAACTGGCGCAATTTTTCCTTTACGGCAACACCGAACTTCTGCTCCTCGTCAATGATTAGCAATCCAAGGTCTTTGAACTTTACATCCTTGCCGGTGAGCTTGTGTGTGCCTATTACAATATCAACCTTACCCTCCTTAATCTCTTCAAGTACCTTCTTTGTTGTGGCAGCATTTCGTGCACGGCTCAGGTACTGCACATTGCAAGGGAACTCTTTCAGTCGCTCCTTGAATGTGAGGTAATGCTGGTATGCGAGCACGGTGGTGGGTACAAGCACGGCTACCTGTTTGCCGTCGGTGGCAGCCTTGAATGCCGCGCGTATCGCTACCTCGGTCTTTCCAAAGCCTACATCGCCACAGATGAGGCGGTCCATTGGGCGCTTGCGCTCCATGTCCTGCTTCACCTCGTTGGTGGCCTTCAGCTGGTCGGGGGTGTCCTCGTATATAAAGCTTGCCTCAAGCTCGTTCTGCAAGTAACTGTCGGGTGAGAAAGCAAAGCCCTCCTCCTTGTAGCGTTGTGAATAGAGTTTGATAAGGTCGCGCGCAATGTCCTTGATCTTGTTCTTTGTGCGCTCCTTCATTCTCTCCCATGCACCGGTACCCAACTTGCTCACTTGTGGTGCATCTCCCTCCTTGCCTCTGTACTTGGAAATCTTGTGCAGGTTGTGGATTGAAACGAAGACCACATCGTCGTTCCTGTATATGAGTTTTATTGCCTCCTGTGTCGAGTTGCCGTTGGGAATGCGCACAAGGCCGCCGAACTTTCCAATTCCGTGGTCTATGTGTACAATGTAATCGCCTATGCCGAACTCCTTTAATTCCTTCAATGTAAGCGCCACTTTGCCGCTACGGGCGCGCTCGCTGCGTAAACGGAAATTGTGGAAGCGCCCGAACAACTGGTGGTCGGTGAAAAGGGCGATTTTTAATGTATTGTCGCAGAAACCTTCGTGGATTGTGTGCTCTACGGGAGTGAACGGGATGTCATCACCGCGCTCCTCAAATATTGCTTTCAGACGCTCGGCCTGGTGCAGGTCGTCTGTGAGAAGCATGAGCTTGTAGCCGTTGTCTATGAACTTCTTGAAGCTCTGGCTCACAAGGTCGAAGTCCTTGTGGAACAGCGGTTGTGGTGATGTATCGAATTTCAGCTTTGTATTGTTGCCTGTCGCCTGCGGGCGCAGTTCCCAATGCTTGGTGCTTTTTACATATTGCTCCAATTCGCCAACGCTCATCAGTTCCGGCATCTCCGGTAATGTGGTGTCCGAGAGTTTTGCCTGGAGCGTAAAGCCCTCGGTGTTGAGCTTGTCAATGCACCCCTTGATGAAGGCAAGGTCTTTTGTTACAAGAATTGCGTTTTTGGGTAGGAATTCCGTTATTGCAACAGCTTCGCTGCCACTGAGTTTGGGGACAATGGTAGCCTCGCTCGTGCGCTCTTTGGAAAGTTGGTCCTCAACGGTGAATGTCCTTATACTGTCAACATCGTCACCAAAGAAGTCAATGCGGTAAGGATATTCCGATGAAAAGGAGAAAATATCAATGATGCTGCCTCGCACGGCGAACTCGCCGGGCTCATAGACATATGTCACTTCCTTGAACTTCAATGCTGCCAATCTCTTCTCAACATTGTCGCGGCTTATATTGTCCCCCACTGAAATCGTCAGGGTCTTTTCTTCAAGATGGCTTTGCGATACAACCTTTTCGGCAAGCGCATCGGGATGGGTCACGATTACGACCCCCTCGGTGCGGCGGCGGTTGGCGAGGCGGCTCATTACCTCGGTGCGCAGAATGCGGTTGGCATCATCCTCCTGGCCATATTTCATTGCCCTGCGGAACGATGACGGGAAGAACAGAATATTGCTGTCGCCTGTCAACTGCACCATGTCGTGGTAGAAATATCCGGCCTCCTCGGCGTCATTCATCACCACCAAAAGTGTTTGCCCGGGAGCGCGCTTGTTGAATCCCGAAAGAATGGTGGCTGCTGAACTGCCAATAAGTCCCTCGAGGAAAACGCTCTTTTTGCTTCCCTCTTCGCGCAGTTTCATCAGGGCATCGACCCCGGGATGAGATGCGTACATGTTTTGCAGTTCCTTCGCTTCCATTTAATCTGCCCACGCAAAATTAGAAATAAAATCTACAAAATCTTCATAAAAACTGCAATAATTATTTTATTGTTGTATATTCGCGGTAGATATAATATCATAGCAGTATGGAAAATTATAGCTACAAGTTGGAAATGAAGGTGCGCGATTATGAGTGCGATATACAGGGTGTTGTCAACAATGCCAATTATCAACACTATTTGGAGCATGCGCGCCACGAGTTTTTGGAGCACATTGGCGGCAGTTTCTCGCAGTTGCACGAGCAGGGCGTTGATCCAATGGTGTCGCGCATAACTCTTGAGTACAAGCGTCCGTTGCGTGGCGGTGACAGGTTTGTAGTCTGCATCAATATGCTTCGCAAGGGCGCAAAGGTGGTTTTTCAGCAGGATATATATAATCTCAATGATGGCTCTTTGGCTTTAAAGGGTGAAGTGGATGTGGTGTGTCTCAAAGATGGTCGCCTGACACGAGGCGAGGTGTTTGATGATATGTTCAAGGAGTTCTTCAACAAAAATGACAATTGACTATGGAGACCATAATACCGTTGTTGGTTCTTGGGGCTGTATATCTGATATCGTATGTGATGAAGAGCCTCTCTGCCTCGCAGGGTGAAGAGGATGGCAAGCCTGTGTTCGGTGAGGGATTTCCCACGATTGAGATATTGAAACCTGAATCTCCCGCTTCTCCTGTTGCTTCTGATGCTGTTGCAACTCCCATTCGGCGTGTAGAACCGGCGGTAACACCAAAAAGGATCTCCACTCCGTTGCCACAGGCCGAGAATACAACTCAAAATCCCAAGAACGAGAATTGTGTAAAGAGAGAGCGTTTGGTGGCTTTGAAAAGTAAGTCCGCTGCAAAACAGGCATTTATCTATTCCGAGATTTTCAACAGGAAATATTGATTTACAAACAAGATGACTATGACATATCCAATTTTGACAGCCCAGGAGGCTGCCTGTTACATAAATGATGGCGATGGTGTCGGTATAAGTGGCTTTACCCTGTCGGGAACACCGAAATTGGTGTTGCCCGAGGTTGCAAAGCGTGCCGAGGAGGCTCATGCGGCCGGCAAGCCTTTCAAGATAAATCTTTTTACGGGCGCTTCTACAGGCGATTCCATCGACGGCGTGCTCACACGCGCAAAAGCATTGAACTTCAGGGCACCGTTCATATCAAATCCTACCGTACGCGATGCTATCAATAGAAAGGAAATAATATATGCCGACCTTCACCTCTCTCTCATGGCACAGGATTTGCGTTACGGCTATCTGGGTAAGGTGAATGTGGCAATTTTGGAAGCCATAGACATAACACCCGACGGAAAGGTCTATCTGACAACTGCCGGCGGTATTGGACAGACCGTGGCTAATCTTGCCGACAAGATTATCATTGAGCGCAATACATTCCATCATACAATGGGTTTGCATGATGTGTATGAACCGAACGACCCCCCTTATCGCAGTGAAATTCCCATCTATAAAGCTTCGGACAGGATTGGAAAGCCCTATGTCCAGGTTGACCCTAAGAAGGTAGTAGGCATTGTTGAGGCTTGCATGCCCAATGAACAGGTTGTGTTCAAGGAACTTGATCCCGTAACACGCAAGATAGGTGAGAATGTCGTAGGCTTTATACTCAATGACATGAAGCGCGGAATAATTCCGGCAACGGGGTTGCCGATTCAGAGCGGAATCGGCAATGTCGCAAATGCTGTGCTCAAGGCTCTTGGCGACAGCAAGGAGTTGCCGGCACTTGACCTCTACTCCGAGGTGTTGCAGGATTCGGTCATTGAGCTCATGGAACTTGGTCGTGTGAACGCCGGCAGTACCTGTTCGCTATCACTCTCCCAAGAGTGTCTGCAGCATGTCTATGACAACCTCGACTTTTTCCGTGACAGGTTAATCTTGCGTCCTTCCGAGATTTCGAACCATCCCGAGGTTATTCGCCGTCTTGGATTGATTGCTATGAATACAGCGATTGCCGTTGACTTGTACGGTTGTGTCAACTCGTCTCATATCGGCGGAACCCGTCTCATGAACGGTATCGGCGGTTCGGGCGATTTCGCGCGCAATGCATATATCTCGATATTCATGTGCCCGTCAACACAAAAGGGTGGTGCAATAAGCTCTATCGTGCCCATGGTTACACATGCCGACCACACCGAGCATGATGTGCGTGTTGTGGTGACCGAATGGGGTGTTGCCGATTTGCGTGGCAAGGGACCCGACGAGCGTGCGCGTCTGCTCATTGAGAACTGTGCACACCCCGATTATCGCAATCTTCTTTGGGATTATTTGAAGACTGCAAACACGGGACATGTATCCCATAATATTGCAGCAGCCTTGGCAATGCACGCCACATACGACCGTGAGGGCGACATGAGAAAAATTGATTGGAGCAGGTATCTATGAACAGGAAGAAGCTTGTGACAGAGATGGGACGCATTGACCGTGATGCGTTCTCGGTGGCCGAAAAATTACCGTTGGTAATAGTGCTTGACAATGTGCGTAGCCTTCATAATGTCGGTGCAGTGTTCCGTACTAGCGATGCTTTCAGGATTGAGTGCATAATGTTGTGCGGTATAACTGCCACACCACCCAGTGCCGAGATTCACAAGACGGCTCTTGGTGCCGAGGATGTTGTCGAGTGGCAATATTTTGAGTCAACAATGGATGCCGTTGCGGCATTGCGTGAACGCGGCTATAAGATATATTCAATTGAGCAGTGCGAGGGTAGCATAGCACTCCAGGATTTTGTAAC
>JAFNWA010000325.1 GCA_017383665.1 Bacteroidaceae bacterium
CGCCTGTCACTGAGAATAATGTGTATCCACATGCCAATAGTGTGCTTATTGAACAGATTGACCGGAGCATCGCCTTATATAGTCTTTGCGATTTCATTGTTCTTGTCAATACTCCTATCCTGGATTGCAGGATACATCTTAAAATTGGGAGAAAAGCAGATTCCTCTTTTAAAATATCTGTAATTTAGCTTTTAACAACCCATCAGCCCATAGAACACCCCGCCGAATACACCGGCAAGGAGAAGAATTAAAATTGGACTTACCTTAAAGAATTTCATTGCAACAAATGCAGCAACAAACAGCGCGACGCTAACCCAGAACTGCAACGGGGTTTCTGTTGGCGAACCGAAGTTCTCCTCGGTCATGAGCAACAACGCTGCCGATGCAATCAAACCCACCACAGCAGGACGCAACAAACGGAAAACAGCCTCCACATTGGGATGTTTGTAATACTTCATGAAATAACGGCTCACAATGAGCATGAGCACAATCGAGGGCAACATCACGGCAAGCGAAGCCGTCAATGAGCCAAGCACTGCCAAAGCCTCGCTGCCGGTGGCATTGAACACCGCAGTATAACCCACATAGGTGGCAGAGTTTATTCCAATTGGGCCGGGAGTCATCTGGCTCACTGCCACAATATCGGTAAATTCCAACGCTGTGAGCCATGCATGGCGTGTTACGACCTCGCCTTGAATGACAGATAGCATGCCATATCCTCCACCGAAGGAGAAGAGGCCAATCATAAGGAACGAGCAAAGAAGTTCAATAAAAATCATTGTTTGTCCCTCCCTATTTTACCCCATACATAACCGGCAATACCGGCAACAAGAATCACGAATACGGGAGACACCCCGAATGCCACTATCAGCAGTGCCGAGAGCACCGGAATCCATGCCATGCTCCACCCCACCTTTGCACTCTTTGCCACATTGAATACAGGCACGGCAATAAGCGCGACCACTACCGGGCGTATGCCCTTGAACACATTGTTCACCACCTCGATGTGGCGGAACTGGCGAAAGAAGAGCGCAATCATAAGGATAATGAGCACCGACGGCAGAACGCAACCGAATGCAGCAGCCAATGCACCACGCACACCGCGTAACCTGTACCCGATGAACACCGCCATATTGACTGCAAAGACACCGGGAGCAGCCTGTGCCACAGCCAACAAATCCACAAAATCCTCCTTTTTTACCCAACGGTTACGCTCAACGACATCGCTCTCGATGAGCGGTATCATTGCATATCCACCGCCAAAGGTAAAGAGCCCAATGCGGAAGAATGTTGTAAAGAGTTTTAAAAAGGATGTTGGCATTTTTTCATTTATGGAACAGGCAAGCACATGTGCTTGCCTGTTGTTATTATTCAGTTTTAACCTTTAACCGCACTTCGTGCGCTTGAACCAGCTCCCGCTCGGCATTTGCCTGTAGGGGCAGACCGGCGTGTCTGCCCAACACATTGGCGGTTGTTCTCGCGGTTACCCGTTCGCGGTTCCAGGGCAAACACATCGGTTTGCCCCTACATTTCCGTTTTCACCTTTCAGTTTTTACTTTTCAGTTCTCTCTGCTACCCAATTGTATGCATTACGGAAAATCTCAATCCATGGTGTCACATCATCGGCCAAACGGTTGGCTGGGTATGTAGCACACTGCCATGGGAAGATTGCGCGCTCTGGGTGAGGCATCATTGCAACATGGCGGCCGTTTGCACTTGCGAGGGCAGCAACATTGAAGTCGGAACCGTTGGGGTTCGCAGGATAGCCCTCGTATGCATACTGTGCCACGATGTTATACTTCTCGGCATCGTATGGAAGTGAGAACTTACCCTCGCCGTGAGCAACCCAAACACCAAGACGGCTGTTGGAGAGCGAACCGAAGAGAACGCTGTTGTTCTCGGGGATATTAACGCCCACGAACGATGACTCGAACTTGTGTGAGTTGTTGTGCAACATGTGACCGCGCTCCTCGAACTCGGGGTTAATGAGGTTAAGCTCCATCATCAGCTGGCAACCGTTGCAGATACCCAGTGACAATGTGTCCTCACGCTGATAGAAGCGGTCAAGAGCAGCCTTTGCCTTTGGATTGAAGAGGAAGCCACCGGCCCAACCCTTGGCAGAACCAAGAACATCGGAGTTAGAGAAACCACCGCAGAAGACGATGAAGTTCACCTCGTCGAGAGTCTCGCGGCC
>JAFNWA010000039.1 GCA_017383665.1 Bacteroidaceae bacterium
GCTTCGGACCCTGACAACACTCTTAACACTTCACTTGAGGTTGTTGACTGCTCAGAGGATTTCAGCTTTGCTATCTCTTCAAAAATCCTTATTGATTCATTGAAGGAGATTTCGGAGCAGCCAATCCGTTTCGAGGTTAAGAAAGAGACTCTTGAGATTACAATATACTACCAGAACGGTAAATATAGCCTTGTTGGCCAGAATGCCGATGAGTATCCTTCGGCTGCCGTGCTTGGTGAGAGCGCTGTGGCTATCACTGTTCCTACAAAGGTTCTTTCAAGTGGAATCTCTTGTTCGTTGTTCGCTGCTGCCGACGACGAGGTACGCCCCGTAATGTGCGGTGTATATTTCGATTTCGCTCCCGATAGCATTACTATGGTTGCTTCGGACGGTCACAAACTTGTCCGTTGCCGCGACTATTCTGTAACAGGTGCCGAGAAGTCGGCTTTCATTCTGCCAAAGAAACCCGCTACTCTCTTGAAGAACTTGCTTGGCAAGGACGAACAGGAGGATGTTGCAATTGAGTTTGATGGCCGTTTTGCTATCTTTGACATGGGCGAGTATAAATTGGTTTGCCGTCTTTTTGATGGCCGTTACCCAAACTATAACTCAGTTATCCCGCAGAACAACCCACACAAACTCACTGTTGACCGTGCAGCGCTCATCAGTACATT
The DNA here is from genome assembly GCA_017383665.1 of Bacteroidaceae bacterium. GTDB lineage: Bacteria > Bacteroidota > Bacteroidia > Bacteroidales > Bacteroidaceae > HGM04593. Next base: position 675 of record JAFNWA010000039.1, read on the forward strand.
GCGCCGTGTGGCAATCTTCTCTTCACAGGTGAGTCTCATCAAGTTGCACCTCGAGGATAACAAGGTGGTAATCTCGGCTCAGGACACTGATTTCTCTACATCGGCCGAGGAGAGCATCACTTGCAGCTACGAGGGTGCATCAATGAACATCGGTTTCCGTGCATCGTTCCTCATCGATATTCTCAATAATACTCCGGGTCAGGATGTGGTGATTGAACTTGCCGATCCTTCACGCGCCGGCGTTATCGTTCCAGCCGAGCAGGTTGACAAGCAGGAGTTGCTTATGTTGTTGATGCCAATGATGCTTACCGACTAATTTGCTGTTCATGAAACTGAATCTGGTAAAACCGATAATATTCTTTGACCTTGAGACAACCGGTACGGATATCTCAAAAGACCGTATTGTTGAAATATGCTATATCAAGGTCTATCCCGATGGCAGAGAGTTCGAATACACCAAGCGCATCAACCCTGAGATGCATATCCCGGAGGGAGCTTCGGCTGTACATGGTATCTATGATGCCGATGTAAAGGATTGCCCAACCTTCAAGGAGGTGGCCAGGGAGATTGCCAATGAGTTCGAGGGTTGTGATGTTGCCGGTTTCAACTCGAACCGTTTTGACTTGCCGTTGCTTGCCGAGGAGTTCCTGCGCGCTCAGGTCGATATTGACCTCTCCCGTTTAAGGGCGATTGATGTGCAGGTTCTGTATCACAAGCGCGAACCACGCACTTTGTCGGCAGCATACAAGTTCTACTGTGGCGAGAATCTCGAGGATGCCCACAGTGCGCTTGCCGATACCCGTGCGACATACAATGTGCTCAAGGCTCAGCTCGACCATTACGATGATATGCCGAACGACATTGAGGCTCTCTCAAAGGAGTCTTCGTTTACAAACAATGTCGATTTTGCCGGTCGCATTGTTTATGATGCAAACGGTAACGAGGTGTTCAACTTCGGCAAGTATAAGGGCTATCCGGTTGATGCAGTGCTTGACCGTGATCCCGGTTATTACGGGTGGATGATGAACGGCGAGTTTCCGCTCAATACAAAGCAGGTGCTTACACGCATCAAGTTGCGCGGCATGAAAAAGTGACAGGTGGCGCAGGTTAGCGTCGGCCAATTGTGTGAAACTGTGAAAAGAGAAAGCGAAATGCTTAAAGGAAAAAATATTGTTTTGGGCGTTACCGGAAGCATTGCTGCCTACAAGGCTGCGGTGCTTGTGCGTCTGCTGGTTAAAGAGGGCGCTACCGTGCAGGTGGTGATGACTCCATCGGCGAAGGATTTCATTACTCCGTTGACGCTCTCTACCTTGTCGGGCCGCCCTGTGATGTGCGATTTCTTTCAAAGCGACAACGGTGCATGGAATAGCCATGTGGAGTTGGGGTTGTGGGCCGATGCAATGCTCGTTGCTCCAGCAACAGCATCAACTCTTGGCAAAATGGCAAACGGCATTGCCGACAACCTGCTCGTTGCGACCTATCTGTCAATGAAAGCGCCTGTTTTCATTGCCCCGGCAATGGATCTTGACATGTATGCTCATCCTTCGACACAGCGCAATGTTGAGCTGCTCAAGAGCTATGGAAATCATATCATTGAGGCAGCGGATGGCGAGCTTGCAAGTCACCTGTGTGGCAAGGGACGCTTGGAGGAACCCGAGGCAATTGTTGAGCGCATCAAAGATTTTTTTTTCGGCAGTAGGTCGCTGACCGGCAAGAAAATTCTTGTCACGGCAGGTCCTACATACGAGAAAATTGACCCGGTGCGCTTCATTGGCAACTATTCTACCGGCAAAATGGGTTTTGCCATTGCCGAGGAGTGTGCCGAGCAGGGAGCTGATGTGACTCTTGTTGCAGGTCCGGTTTCATTGGAATGCAAGCACCCCGGAGTAAAAAGGGTCGATGTGGAGTCGGCACGCGAGATGTATGATGCTGCTATGGCTGCCTTCCCGTCGTGTGATGTTGCTGTACTCTCGGCAGCTGTTGCCGATTATCGTCCGGCACATTGTGCTCCGGTAAAGATGAAACGCACCGCCGATGACATGTTTGTCGAACTTACTCCTAATAGCGATATTGCCGCATCTTTGGGTGCTGTCAAGGGTGAGAACCAACATCTCGTGGGTTTTGCACTGGAGACAAACAATGCCGAGGAGAATGCCCGTCTTAAACTTGAAAAGAAGAACCTCGATTTCATTGTCCTGAACTCGCTTGAGGACAAGGGTGCAGGCTTTGCCTGTGATACGAATAAGGTTACAATCATCGACAAGGAGAGCAAGAGTACCTATCCCCTTAAAAGCAAGAAAGAGGTTGCTAAGGATATTGTAGCCCACATTTCAAAACTGTTCATGGTTCTTCTCTTTATGTTGTTGCCGTTGTCGGCAAGTGCCGAGGGCGAGGAACTGAACGCAAATGTGACACTCAACGCATCGAAAGTACAGGGCTCGAATACAGAAGTCTTTACGCAACTTGAGGAGGCTTTGAAAGCTTTTGTCAATGACCGCAAGTGGACTCCCAACACCTACGAGGAGATTGAGCGTATAAACTGCAACTTTACCTTCGTTGTGAATTCATATGCAAATGACGGTTCGTTCGACTGCTCGCTGATGGTGCAGGCTTCGCGTCCTGTGTATGGTGCATCATACTCTTCTACGATTTTCCAATACGAAGACAAGAGTATCAAATTCAAGTACCAGCCTTTTGACCGTCTTGAATTCATTGAGGACAATCTCGACAACAATCTTACGGCTGTGGTTGCTTTCTATGTCTATTTGATTATTGGCCTTGATATGGACTCAATGGGTGAACTTGGTGGCAGTGAGTTCCTGAACAAGGCTTTGACCATAGCCAATAACGCTCAGAATCTTGGCGATGCAGGTTGGCGTGTCAGTGGCAGCAGTAACAACCGTTACTCTATAATTGATGATTATATGAATGGGGCTATGGAGCCCGTTCGCAAATTGATGTACAAATACCACCGTCTTGGGCTGGATACGATGTTCAAGAATGCCGAAGGTGGACGCAAGGCTGTGACCGAGTGTTTTGCTCTTTTGAAAAAGGCATATGAGGATCGTCCGATGGCCTACTTTACCAAACTGTTTACAGAATACAAGGTAGATGAGATTGTGAACATCTATTCAAAATGCACTCCCGAGGAGAAAAAGATTGTAGTTGAGACATTGTCGAACATAAATCCTTCGTTGTCTTCGGAGTGGGACAAGATAACAAAAAGCAATAATTGAAAGCATAATGCTCAAACATATATCAATTAGGAATTTTGCACTGATAGAGCGTGTGGATGTTGATTTCTCCATGGGCTTCTCTGTTATAACCGGCGAAACCGGTCACGGAAAGTCGGTCTTTCTTGGTGCTATTTCCATGTTGTTGGGACAGCGTTCCGATGCGAAGGCGATACGCGAAGGCGCAGAGCGTTGCGTGATAGAGGGCTGTTTTGATATTTCAGACTTCGCCATGCAGGGGTGGTTCGAGGAGAATGACCTTGAGTATGATGGTGAATGTATTGTGCGCCGCGAGGTGATGGTTTCCGGTAGAAGCAGAGCTTTTGTAAATGATACTCCGGTGTCGGTGGCACAGCTCAAGGAATTGGGTGCGCGCCTGGTTGATATACACTCGCAGCACCAGAACCTGTTGCTTGGCGACAAGAACTACCAACTTCGTGTACTCGACATTCTCTCGGGTAAAAACGCGTTGCTTGAGAACTACAGGAAGCAGTACGATGTCTATCAGTCGCTGAATAACGAACTGAAGAGACTCAGGGAGGTATTGGAGAACAGCCGTCGCGATGAGGACTGGTTGCGTTTCCAACTCGAAGAACTTGAATCGGCTGCAATAAATGATGGCGAACTTGAATCACTGGAACAGGAGGTACAGGAACTGTCACATGCCGAGGATATACAGGCTGCACTTTATGGCGTTTGTTCCGGAATTGATGGCGATGAGAACAATCTGTTGCAAGCGTTGCGTGAGTCGGCAAATGCTCTTTCACGCGTTTCGGCTCATTATGGCGCAGCAGCAGAACTATCCGACCGTCTTGAGAACTGCTACATTGAGCTCAAGGATTGTTGCAGTGAGATAGCGCAGCGTGCCGAGCGTGTGCAATATTCACCCGAAAGGCTGGAGTTTGTAGAGCGTCGCCTGGCGTTGATATACGATCTGATGAAAAAGCACCGTGTTGAGTCGGTGGAGGCACTACTGGAACTTGCTGCCGGTTTTGCAGCGCGTCTTGATAAAATAGAGTGCGGTGATGATGATATTAGAGATTTGGAGCGACGCATAGATATACTTGGCAAGGAACTTGCCGCTCTTGCCGGTGAAATTACAGAGGCGCGCAAAGCAAGTGCCGGGTATCTGCAAACGGAGATTGTTTCACTTCTTGTGAATCTTGGCATGCCAATGATTCGCTTTGTAGTGGATTTTGCCGTTACAGATGGCTTTACTCCTTTAGGTTGCGATGTCGTGACCTTCCTCTTTTCGGCAAACAGCAGCAGTGCTCCGCAGCCACTTTGTGATGTCGCATCCGGTGGTGAGATGGCACGCGTGATGCTTGCGCTCAAGTCGCTTGTGGCTTCGGGAGCCAATCAGCCTACATTGATATTTGATGAGGTCGATACAGGAGTGTCGGGCGTGCTTGCAGAACGAATGGGTAGAATGATGCAGCAGATGGGCTGCGCCAACCGTCAGGTTCTGAGCATAACACACCTGCCACAGGTGGCAGCCTTGGGCTCGCGTCATTACAAGGTGCACAAAGAAGAAACTGCAAACGGAACAGTAACAGATATTGTAGAACTTGAACAGCAGGAGAGAGTGCGTGAGATTGCACAGATGATGAGCGGAGAGGTGCTCACGGATGCAGCGATGAACGCAGCCAACCTTCTGTTGTCACAATCATAATAGAAGCATGGTAAATACAAATGAAATGATATTCGGCGTACGCGCCGTTTTGGAGGCTATCGAGGCCGGTAAAGAGGTTGACAAGATTCTTGTAAAGCGTGATTTACAGAGCGAGTTGTCGCGTGAACTGTTTGCAGCCCTCAGGGGGCGCACCATACCTGTTGTGCGTGTGCCGGTAGAGAAACTGAATCGCATAACCCGCAAGAATCACCAGGGTGTGATTGCCTACATCTCGGCAGTAGAGTATGCAAGTGTGGATACACTTGTACCAACTCTCTACGAAGAGGGCAAGGTACCTTTTCTTGTGCTGCTTGACGGTATAACCGATGTGCGCAATTTCGGCTCTATCGCCCGCACATGTGATTGTGCAGGTGTGGATGCTATCATAATCCCATCACACAACAGTGTTACCGTGAATGCCGATGCTGTAAAGACTTCGGCCGGAGCATTACATGTGTTGCCGGTGTGTCGCGAGAAGAACATAACCGAGACTCTCAAATACCTTAAGGCATCGGGCATACGCATTGTATGTGCTACGGAAAAGGGCAAAATCAACTATACTCAGGCCGATTTCAATGAGCCTGTATGCGTGGTGATGGGTGCCGAGGACAAGGGTA
>JAFNWA010000326.1 GCA_017383665.1 Bacteroidaceae bacterium
GGATATCAAGTAACAAACTATAAACAAGATCGTTTTCGTCTCGGATAAGGGTGGGGTGTGCCTCCTCTTCAATCAAAATGAGCAGGTCGCCAGGTACGCCGTTGAATTTGCCGGCATTGCCTTTTCCTCTCATTGACAGTTGCATTCCCTCATATACACCAGCCGGAATGTTAACTTCAACAATCTCTTCGCCCATTGTAATTCCTTCACCCTTACAATGTGGACACTTGTTCTTTACAATCTTTCCTTGACCGTTGCATCGCGGGCATGCAACTTCGCTTCGCATCATTCCAAAGAAACTTTGTTGTGTGTGTATAACGCGGCCTGTACCTTTGCAATCGGGGCAGGTCTCGACAGCACCGCCTTCGGCACCACTTCCGTTACAATGTGTACATGTTACATATTTCTTCAGTTTGAATTTTTTTGTAACTCCATTTGCTATTTCCTGCAATGTGAGTTTTACCTTTACTCTTTGGTCGCTGCCGCGGAACCTCGCAGGGCCGCTACTGCCTCCAAAGCCGCCACCGAAACCTCCGCGTCCTCCAAAGATGTCACCGAACATTGAGAAGATGTCATTGATGTCCATACCGGCACCACCAAAGCCACCGGCACCACCTGCACCGCTCACGCCCTCGAAACCAAACTGGTCATAGCGCGCTTTCTTGTCGGGGTCGCTTAGAACTCCGTATGCTTCGGCAGCCTCCTTGAACTTCTCCTCGGCCTCTTTGTTGCCTGGGTTTTTATCGGGGTGGTACTGTATCGCAAGTTTGCGGTATGCCTTTTTTATGTCATTGGCCGACGCGTTTCTATCCACGCCAAGCACTTCATAGTAATCTCGTTTTGCCATATCAATTCATTATTCGCCAACAGCAACCTTTGCGTGGCGTATTACTTTATCATTCAGTGTGTAACCTGTTTGAACACAATCCAGAACTTTGCCTTTGAGTTCCTCTGTCGGTGCAGGAATCATTGCTATTGCCTCGTGGAAATCTGTGTTGAAGTCAGCACCTTCGGTCTCAATCTTCTGCAAACCGTTCTGCTTTAGAATGCCGACGAATTTGTTATATATGAGTTCAACGCCAGTCATAATCTCTGCCGCGCTCTCATTCTTTGACATGTTTGCGAGTGCTCTCTCAAAATCGTCGAGTACCGGGAGTATAGACTCAATGGCACGCTCACCACCATTCTTAATAAGTTCGGCTTTCTCCTTCACTGTTCGTTTACGGTAATTGTCAAATTCTGCAACCTGGCGCAGATATTTATCCTCGAGCGTGGCAATCTTTTCGTTGGCCTCATCAAGTTCTTTCTGCAACTGCTCTTCTGTAGTCAATTCCTTTGTTTCCTGCTGCTCGCAAGCCTCCTCGTTAACGCAGTTCTCGGTCTCGTTAACGCAGTCATCCAAAATTTCCTTATTTTTTTCGCTCATGATTTGATTCAAATATTTTCTACTTTTACTATAACAAATAGCTTGCCAAAGCTGTTTTGGCAGAATTCGTTGCAAAGATATAACCTTTTTGTGTGACATCTGGTGTCAAAATGGCAGAAACTGATTATTTTGTCGCATTCATTTGCTGCTTGTTGCCAAGTATTCGGCTTTTTGTTTTTTTTAATGTATCTTTGTGATGAAATTAAAGAATATTATAGCAATATCGCACCAATGAGTGAAAGTTTGAAC
>JAFNWA010000327.1 GCA_017383665.1 Bacteroidaceae bacterium
AGTGGTCTATACACCCTGAGGTAATGCCCACTTTCGCCAAGCATTATATCACAGGCGAGCCAATCCCTGCCGAGCTGATAGAGAAGATGCAGAAGAGTTCACACTTCAACCTGGGCTTTGAGACAACAGAACTGGTTGCTGCAGCACTGCTCGACATGAAGATGCACCTCATTGACGACTACACAAATTTCGACTGCAACGAGTACGAGAAGGAGTTGCGCAAGGAACTTGGCTTCATCCCAGAGATAGAATACCGATACCGTAGCACCAACTTTGCGCATGTATTCGGTGGAGGCTATGCTGTAGGTTATTACGCATACCTTTGGGCCGAAGTGCTAGATTGTGATGCTTTCGAATTGTTCCTTGAGAAGGGCATTTTTGATGCAGAGACTGCTGCAAGTTTCAAGCTACTGCTTGAAATGGGTGGCAGCAAGGATCCAATGCGCGAATACCGTCGTTTCCGTGGCGCAGACCCCAACCCGGATGCACTGCTCCGTGCAAGAGGACTCATTTGATAACAGTCTATTATAACTACCCGAAAACTTGTCATACTGAGCGTAGCGAAGTATCTTCGTTTACATTGGTATAAAGATCCTTCACTCCGTTCAGGATGACATAATTCACGGAATTGTCATCTCGAAACAAAGTGAGAGATCTCTACTCTCCCCCCTCCAAGGAGTGGCGGAGTTGTTAACATAGAAACTTATATACAAACACTATGGAAGAAAGAATAGAAAAAGCAGTATCCCTTTTCAAGGAGGGTTACAATTGTAGCCAATCAGTGGTTGCTGCATTTGCCGATATGTATGGTTTCACACAGGAGCAGGCATTGAAGATAGGTGCTTCATTTGGTGGTGGCATCGGGCGCATGCGCCAGACTTGTGGTGCAGCGTGCGGTCTGTTTCTTGTTGCAGGACTTGAAACAGGATGTACCGAAGGACACAACCCGCAGGGCAAAGAAGCAAACTACAAGGTTGTGCAGCAGCTTGCCGAGGAGTTCCGCAAACGCAACGGCTCACTTATCTGCGCCGAACTGCTGGGACTTGCAAAGAACGCCCCCACCCCAACAACACCCGATGCACGCAATGGCGAGTATTACAAGAAGCGCCCATGCGTAAAAATGGTTGAAGAGGCTGCAAGAATTTGGTGCGAATACTTAAAAAATAACAAAATCGAGCAGTAAATGCTATAATTTTGACAAAAGTTATTGAAAATCACGAACTTTTTGTTTGCTATGTGACAAAAAAGCAGTACCTTTGCACCCGAAATATAAAAACGACCCCGTCCTACGCTTAAAATGCTAAGACAAAGGTTGTTACAATTTCAAGCAGAAACTTAATGTTGAATTAAAAATACTAAAGAACTATGATTGAGAATGCTGGTGCATTTGCAGGCCGTATCTGGACTGCTTTGAACGAGACAGAGGGTCTTACTCTTAAGGAGATCAAGACAAAGTCAAAACTGAAAGAGAAGGAGTTGTACCTCGGTTTGGGTTGGTTGCTCCGTGAGGATAAAATTTTCTCTTGCGTTGCAGGTGAGGAGGAGATCTTCGCTCTCAAGTAATTGAAACACTATTCAATAAAAATAAATGACGCTTAGCTATTGCTAAGCGTCATTTATTTTTATCAGACCTCAATCACCAAGCCGTCATAGGCTAAAAGCACCCCTTTCGGCAAGCACTTCTCAATCTTGGCATGCAAGCCAATGTGATGCATCATATGCGTGAAATAGGTCGCGCGTGGTGCAAGATAATCAACCACGCGCAATGCCTCAAGCACAGTCTGATGACTACGGTGCGGTTTTGAATATCGCAGTGCATTGATAACAAGTACATCTACCCCCTTGAGCTTTTCAAGTTCTTGTGGTTCAATGCGACTCATATCTGTAATATATGCAAGCCTGCCGAAACGATAGCCTACTATTGGAAGTGCCCCATGATAGACCCTTATTGGCTCAACCTCGATATCTCCAATGACAAAAGGTTTCATATCCTCTATTGAACAGAGTTCTATATTCGGAACACCGGGGTATTTCACCTCACCAAAACAGTATGGAAACATAGAGCGTATCTGTTGCTCGGTATCATTGTCGGCATATATAGGAAAAAGTCTGGATGAAGCATAAGGACGCAGGTCGTCAATACCGGCCGTGTGGTCATAATGTTTGTGTGTAATAAGAAGTGCATCAAGATGCGACACTCCGGCACGCAGCATCTGTGCACGAAAATCCGGGCCACAATCTATGAGAACAGATGTATTACCGCTTTCAAGCAATGCCGAACAGCGCAAACGGCTATCGCGAGGGTCGCCCGATGTGCACACCTCACACTTGCACCCGAGTTCGGGTACGCCGGTAGATGTTCCTGTTCCTAAAAATGTGAGTTTCATTGTCGTTTGTGTGTTACCCAATTACATTAACCTCCATATTGAGTTCAACACCGAACTTCTCCTTTACCGATGCAACGACTGCAGATGCAAATTTGAGCACATCGCTACCTTTTGCACCACCAAGATTCACAACTACAAGTGCCTGATGCTGATAAACACCCACATGTTCATGCGGTGTCTGTTTCCAACCGCATTGTTCAATGAGCCAGCCGGCCGAAAGTTTCACCTCGCCACTTGGAAGAGGATACTGTGGCATGGAAGGGTATTCACTTTTGAACTGAGCAGCCTTATCGGCGGCAACAATGGGGTTCATAAAGAAACTGCCGGCACTGCCAATCTGCTCGGGATTTGGCAACTTGGCCTCGCGTATTTCGCATACAGCACGACGCACATTGGCAAGCGTTGCACCACCAAGTTCCTCCACCTTCTCCTTGAGATTACCGTAAGAGAGTTTGAATTCTATTGTTTTCTTGAGCCTGTATGTTACATAAGTGACTATGTGACGACCTTTTTCGGTAGCCTTGAAAATACTGTGACGATATGCGAAATCACAGTCGGCTTTGGTAAACGAGCAAGCAACTGCATCGGCAATGCGCACGGTCTCTACCTTTTCAATTAGGTCGCCGGCCTCCACGCCATACGCACCCACATTCTGCACGGCACTTGCTCCAACCTCGCCGGGGATGAGCGATAGGTTCTCCAATCCGCTCCACCTCTTTTCAACAGTGTAAGCCACAAGCGCGTCCCAGTTCACGCCACTGCCCACGCGCAGCAGAACATCGTCGGCAGTTTCCTCGATTATGTCGATATCCATTATTGCCGAGTGAAAGACCGTGCCGTCAAAATCATCTACAAACAGAAGATTGCTGCCACCACCAATCACAAGTGCTTTACCACGGAATCCGTCACCAAGGAAATCGATAAGCGCGCTCTGAGAAGCAAACTCTACATAGCGTGCAGCCTTTGCCTCAATGCCAAAGGTATTGTGTGCCAAGAGTGAATATGCAGTATATTGTCTAATCATTGCTCTGTGTGTAATATTACTTCGCGAAATTACCTTTTTAACACGAATTTAGCAATTTTATCACCGCATTTGTAACGGAGACGAGAATTTAATTTTTCTGTATCGACATACATGATGTCGGCAAAGATACTCTTATTTTATAAAAATAATTATTTTTAAATGTTATAAAAACCAAACAGAGAATAACAAC
>JAFNWA010000328.1 GCA_017383665.1 Bacteroidaceae bacterium
ATCGATGCCGTAAATATAATCACCGGGCCTTTTTTCTATTTCTTTTATGACGGGGGTCATAAGCTCATTTGCTTTTGTTTCACTTTCTGCTTTTGCAGTGACTCTCAAAAGAGCTTCACCGCTTTTAGCATAGGGTGCAACCGTAGGGTTGCTGCCCTCGAGTAAGTCTGCAACCGTTTCTGACATAGAGCTTTCACCTATGCCGAAGGTGCGTATATTTTTTGAGAGGATAACCTCATTTGTAAACTGTCTGAGATAGGGCTCCACACTTTCGCGGTACATAGGCACCATTTCTTTTGGCGGACCCGGGAGAATAATAATTGTTCTGCCCTGATCTTTCATTATAAATCCCGGTGCCGTACCGTTATGATTTTCGAGGATTATACTGTCCTCGGGCACGAGAGCCTGCTTTTTGTTGCTTTCGGGCATTGTGATATTTTTAAGTGTGAAATAGCTCTCGATTTTTTCGAGAATACTTTCGTCGGTATAAAGCTTTTTGCCGAAATACCGGGCGCAGGTTTCTTTTGTCAGGTCATCGGGAGTAGGACCGAGACCGCCTGTGAGAATAACAGTATCACATCTTTTGAAGGCTGTGTCTAAAGTGTCAAGGAGTCTTTGTGTGTTGTCACCTACTGTACTGTGGTGAGTTACACCGATACCAAGAGAAGCCAGAGCCTTTGAGAGATATTGCACATTTGTATTGAGTATATCGCCCAACAGAATTTCTGTGCCGACACTGATAAGTTCACAGTTCATTTTATTACCTTCTTAAAATTAATCTACGCTTTCGTATCTTACGGTTTCGATTGCTCTTTCAATCATCTCGCTGAAGTCAACTGCACTTTCAGCTTCTTCAATCTGCTGAAGAGTGGGTCTTGTTCTCGGATGTCTGGGAGTAAAGACGGTGCAGCAGTCTTCATAAGGAAGAATTGATGTTTCAAAGGCACCGATTTTTCTTGAGATAGTGATAATTTCGTCTTTGTCCATACCGATAAGCGGACGGAAAACAGGCATATTGGTTACTGCATCTGTGCAGGCAATAGCACCTAAGGTCTGTGATGCAACCTGACCGAGGCTTTCACCTGTTACCAGAGCACCGCATTGATCTCTCTCTGCAAGTCTGATAGCAATTTTCATCATAAGTCTTCTCATAATGATAGTGAAAAGATCTTCGGGACACTGCTCTTTTATAGTTTCCTGAATTTCAGTGAAGTTGACAACAGCAAAGTTTATTCTGCCTGAATACTTAGCAACGATAGAAGCAAGGTCGCGTACCTTCATTTCGGCTCTCTGACTTGTGTAAGGAGGAGCTGCGAAATGAATAGCTGTAAGCTGAAGACCTCTCTTTGACATCATATAGCCTGCAACGGGTGAGTCGATACCGCCTGAAATGAGAAGTGCAACTCTGCCTGCTGAGCCCACTGGCATACCGCCGGCACCCTTTATCTGATTGCCGTGGATAAAGACGTTATTGTCTCTTACCTCAACAGTTACGGTAATATCGGGGTTGTGTACATCTACACTGAGTGATCTGATGTTTCTGAGAAGATGTGCACCTACTTCACGGCAGATTTCAGGTGAAGTCATAGGGAAACGCTTATCGCTTCTTTTTGCATTGACCTTGAAGGTTTTCACGCTTCTCAGGTCATCGCCGAGATACTCGAGGGCAACATCTTTGATAAGGGTTTTACCTTTGAAACCGATGGGCTGGTAATCATCTTTTTGAGTGGGAACAGACCACACAGACGCTCGTCATCATCAACAACATAAATGTAGTAGATGTCATCGAGTTCTTCGGCCTGTTGGCGCATCTCCTTCAGACACTCGGGCATACTCCAGTTGCCGTTTACGACAACCATTTCTGTACTCATGAGACCACCGGCTGTGTCCTCGTCATATTGCAGAAGGTCAACAATGTCGCCTGCTTGTTCAATGTCCTGGATGTGCGAGAGTACCTCCTCTTGTTTCTCCTCGTCCATGTCACGGATAATCTCAACGGCATCGTCGGTATCCATGTAGTTTACGAAGCGTCTTGCAATGGCTTCGGAGGGGAGTTCCTCGAGCAGGTCGTTACGCATGTCCTCGTCCATCTCAATGAGGGCATCGGCTGCGGTCTCGTTGTCGAGCTGGCGATAGAGGAAACGTGCCTGTTCGGTAGTGAGCTCAACGCATATCTCGGCAATGTCGGCAGGGTGCAACTTTGACACGGCTTCCTGCAACAGCACCGAGTCCTTTTGGTCAATGAGCTCTTTTATGTGGTTTATGAATTCCTTGGTCATAATCTCTTCCTTTTATACCAGTTCGCGTTCAACTTTGTTGGTCAGTCCGATGAAATCATCTATCGATAACTGTTCGGGGCGTTTGTCGAGTATCGGGTCGCTGAGTAGAGGCGAGTCCTTGCCGACAATCTGCTGTATCGAGTTACGCAATTTCTTGCGCCTTTGGTTAAAAGTCCCTTTTACTATTTTGCGGAACAAAGACTCGTCACATTCAAGGCTTGTTCGCATATTGCGCCTCATCAGTACTACTGCGCTTTTTACCTTCGGCGGCGGTGAGAATACATTCTCATCTACAGTAAAAAGGTACTCGACATCGTACCACAACTGTATGAATATGCTAAGTATTCCATAGGCCTTTGTTCCTGGTTTGGCTGCAAGGCGTTCACCGACCTCTTTCTGAATCATTCCACTGCAGTAGGGGATAAACTCCTTGTAGTCGAGCATCTTGAAAAATATCTGGCTCGAAATGTTATATGGATAATTGCCGGTGAGCATGAATTGTTCGCCGCCAAAAAGGCGGTCGAGGTGCATTTTGAGGAAGTCATCGGGGATTATGTTCTCCTCTGGCAATTGTGGCAGGTTCTTGCAGAGATATGCAACAGATTCCTCGTCAATCTCCACCACTTTAAGTTCGTGTGGTTTATCAAGCAGGAAACGGGTAAGGACGCCCATTCCCGGGCCAACCTCCAGAACGGGTATGCCGGGGCATACATCAACGGTGTCCGCGATTCTCCTTGCAATCGAGAGGTCAATGAGAAAATGCTGTCCCAATCTTTTCTTTGCTGTAACTTCCTTCATCGCCGCTTGCTTTTTTTATTTAATAATGCTTAAAAAAGCAGATTTTCTTCAATAATTATTTTATCTTTGCGAAGATACTTGCACTTGGCCATATTATCGCAATGTTGCAAAGTTAACCAAAACTATTAAAAATGTTCCAAAAGTTGTGAAAAAGATTTTCAATTATACATTAAAAACCGTGTTGCCTATTATGCTGGGTGCGCTCATCCTGTATATGGTGTACGACGATTTTGACTTTTCACAGTTCTGGGGCGAGTTGAGGAATATGAATCTTTTCTGGTTCGCAGTCTCAACTTTTTTTGGTGTAATGAGCCATGTGCTAAGGGGGTGGCGTTGGAAACTCTCTCTTGCCCCTCTAGGGTATAACCCTTCATCGGCAGTATGTGTCAATTCCGTTTATATTGCATATGCTGCAAACTTGGTGTTGCCACGAGTGGGTGAGGTATCGCGCTGTGTTATTTTGGACAGACATGAGCGTGTTCCGTTTGCACACTCATTGGGTACTCTTGTAATGGAGAGAATGCTCGATACGCTTATGGTGCTGCTGATAACGCTTGTGGCTGTGGCTATGCAGTGGCCGGTCTTCTGTAAATTTATAAATGAAGCCGGTGTAGAGGTGCCCGGTGGCGATATGCTCTCTTCTCCACGCGGATTGACTGTAATTCTGCTATCAATGCTGGCTGTTGCCATATTGTTGTTTCTGTTTATCAGGAAATTGGCTATCTGGAAAAAAATAAAGTCATTCATATCCCGTTTTATGGAGGGGGTACTTTCATTGAGGAAAATGAAGAATGGATGGCTTTTCATTATTGAGACAGTTGGTATCTGGTTTTGCTATTTCATGCAATTCTACCTCTGTTTTTTCTGTTTTGATTTCAGTAGTGACCTCTCTGTTGCTGCAGCACTATTGCTCTTTGTCGGTGGTAGTATTGCTGTTGTTGTACCAACACCCAATGGCGCAGGTCCTTGGCACTATGTAATAATGAGTATTATGGTGCTATACGGAGTTACAAAAACAGATGCAGGAACTTTTGCGTTGATAGTACATAGTACCCAGACATTGCTCGTTGCTTTGTTGGGACTTTACGGTATTGCAGCTCTTCAACTGAGAAATGTAAGGAGAAAAAAGTGAGAATTATAAAAAATAGAATATTTACAATTAACGGTTATCATTATGGCAGTTACAATCAAAGATCTTCAGCCACGCGAGGTGTGGAAACACTTCGAGGCATTGACACAGGTGCCACGCCCATCGGGTCACCTTGAGAAAATTCAGAAATATTTGCTCGACTTTGGCAAGAGTATCAATGTCAAGACTTGGCAGGACGAGGCTGGCAACATCATCATGCGCAAGCCTGCTACTCCGGGTCTTGAGAACCGCAAGGGTATAATTCTGCAGGCGCACATGGATATGGTGCCACAGAAGACTCCCGATAGCAAGCACGATTTTATCAACGACCCTATTACAACTGTAGTAAAGGGCGATTGGTTATATGCCGACAACACAACACTCGGTGCAGACAATGGACTCGGTGTTGCAGCTATTATGGCAATTATGGAGGATTCTTCATTGCAGCATGGTCCTCTTGAGGCTCTCATCACTGCCGACGAAGAGACCGGCATGTATGGTGCTTTCGGTCTTAAGGGTGGCGAGCTTGAGGGTGAGCTCCTTCTGAACCTTGATTCAGAGGAAGAGGGCGTTCTGTACATTGGATGTGCCGGCGGTCTTGACATTTCGGCTTCTATGGAGTTCATGGAGGAGGAGAGCGACGATGCCGATGTTGCAGTTCGCGTTCAGCTCAAGGGGTTGCGC
>JAFNWA010000329.1 GCA_017383665.1 Bacteroidaceae bacterium
AATAGCCTGTTGGTACCCCTTCTTCTCCTCAAGGGCTATATCGAGAATCTCGTGGAATGTGCCGGTTATCTTCTCGTTTACCCCAATCCTGAACACGCAGTTCTTGAAGGTGAAGAATCCTGCCCTTATCTTGTCGTCCATGAAACCGCCGGTGAAACCTATCCAGTGGTCATCCCATCCCGTCTCAGGGTCGGGGCTGAACTTGTGCCATTCACCGGGGAACAAGATAAACATCATTCCGGCCTCAATCCTTGTCCTTGAGCATGAGGCGCTTTCAAAGTGTCCGCTGCCGCGTGTGATGTAGTACAGCTGATATTCGTTGAGCACACGCTGTCCGTTCTCCTTGAACCGGTAGCCGTCGGGGTGGGTCGAGAGTGAGTGCTCCTCTCCTGGGTGGACATGTCTGTAGCCGACTGTAGTGACGGCAAGCCCCCACGATTTGTCGCGTGGTGTTGCCTGCAGGTATTTGAACTTTTCAACCTTTTCCTTGCCGTCTGTCATATTCATATATTATTAGGGTATCATGCCTGTTGCTGATGCAAAGGAAACAATAAGTTTTGAATTCTCATATTTTCCTTTAAAGAAAACTTCTATCCCTGTTTAAAAAACACCGGGGTGCTTCTTTAAACAAAAAGGGCGGCGGGGTGTTTATTTTTCTGTATTCATATAAAATGTGACATGTTATGAAAAGATTTTCAAAATTTACTTTGTTGGCGGCTTTTGGCATGCTTGCAGCAGTGTCCGTCAACGCACAGAGCTGGGTGGAGATTGCCGATGATGCAACTCCTGTGATTTGTATCAGCGAGACTGTTAACGAGGCTCCCGATGTGGTGGAGATTTTCCAGAACTCGCAAAGTCCCTACCACAATGACCCCCGTGCACCGCGCTTTGTCCTTGTTGACCAAAAGGGCAAGTGGGGACTCGGTATCGGTGGTTATCTGCAGACAAAAATCGAGTACGATTTTGACCGTGCTGTCGACAATGTCGATTTCCTGCCGTCGGCCATACAGCGTGGCGGTGCACCATCGAGCCAGTTCAGGATGGATATGACAAACTCGGTCCTCTTCCTTAAGCTTGTGGGTACCAGCCGTCTGCTTGGCGATTTCGAGGTGTTTACATCGGCCAACTGGCGTGGCAGCGGGCTCGGATTGCAGTTGCAGAATGCCTACATGAGCACCAAGTATCTCAAGATTGGTTATTCTGTGGGTTCGTTCATGGACTTGGCGGCTATCCCTGTAACCATTGACTATGGCGGCCCTTGCGGTATGACATTCTATCGTGCTACACAGGTGATGCTGCGCTATGGCTTCGATTTCGGCCTCTCAATGGGTATTTCTCTCGAGGCTCCCAATGTAAATGCCACCGAGAACGAGACCTTCACCATAGGTGCCCAACGCGTACCGAATATTCCAATCTTTGTACAGTACAATCTCTTCAATGACCCGCAGAACCACATTCGTCTCGGTGCCGTAATGCGCGACATCTCGTATGTCGACAAGATAACCGGCAAGGACAACGACAAAGTGGGCTGGGGTGCCCAGGCCAGTATGATTGCTACCATGGGAGGTTTGCAGTTGCGCGGACAGTATACCATTGGCGAGGGTATCGGTTCACTTGTGAACAATATCTCCAATGTGGGTGTGGATGTGGTGCCCGACCCCACAACGCCCGGTAATGCAATGATGCTTACAAGCGAGAGCTGGTAT
>JAFNWA010000330.1 GCA_017383665.1 Bacteroidaceae bacterium
CTTGACCTTATTCATAGCATATGGCTCTGACAAGGAGCGAGAACCGATTTCCAACATAACAACTGGTTTCAGGTAGTCTAACTCGCCTTGAATGACACTCTTATATGTTATCCATATTTTTCTTGGTTCAGGGTATGTATTATCGCCCTCACCGTCTTGTTCTGCTTCAATCGTACATAATGCATCCAAACCATATTGCTTGATGGCATCGGACAAAACTTTATAAAACTCTTCGCGAACAAAGATAGACGATTCTTTGCGAAGTTTCTTGATATGTTTCTTAGTTAGGTTACCCTCTAATCCAAATAGAGAACGGTCAATCGCAAGGTCTATATCCTCAGAAAATCTGCTTATATGTTTTCCAACCTTACTCAGTGAAGTACCGCCTTTGAATATCAGCTTATCCGCAAAAGGCAGAGTGAAAACTATTTGCAAGATGGTTGTGACCCACAAGTCTTTTTCAATGGCTTGTGCCGGTAATCCAATGCGTCATTCTGCCGCTTGTAATACTTGCCTCTGTTCCTCTATTGTAAGCGAAAAATAGTTATTCATACGCTTGTTTAATTATATTCCTAATCCATACAGGCATTAACTTAAAGTCTGCCATAACAGACTCTTTTGGCTCGTTCTGTAATAGTTCACCAATTCGTTTTATCTGCCAATCTTCAACATTCTCTTTCTTCAATGATTTAAGAGCAAATGTTATGAGCATCGCCAAACGACTTTGAAATGCTAGATTTTTTGGGGCTGTGTTCTTGAATGTAATTCCCCTGCCATTGGATATTTCAACATGCCTCCTTGAGCCATCGGTCAGATAGACATAGTTCATAGGTACTTGTGTTGAAAGCCCAAGTACATTCAGTGCATAAGCACCTGTCGGAACGATTCGGGCGTGATCTCTTTTCGCCATTGCTTCGGCTATTTGCTCAAACGATGGTTGCAAAATTCCCAAGCCCAATTTTTCCTCAACTTCGGGATAACAATATATCCCTTGAGCAACCCTAATTATCAAGCCTTCTTTGCATAGCCTTGTAAGAGTTTGCCTAATAGCATCGGGGGTACCCAAATAAACAAAATCATCGGGAAAGAAGATGCTTCCTTTCTCCAACGACAAAATTTGTTGCTCTATTTTCGATGTTACGCTGTCCATAGAACTTATATTTGTCACAAAAATACTGCAAATTTGTGACAATAGCAAACTAACCGCAGGGAGAAATCTCTTTTTGTTTTTTTTGAGATCTCTCGTCGCTCCGCTCTGTCGAGATGACATTTTTGCGGTGTTTGTCATTTCGACCGAACCAACGGTCGACGCCCGAAGGGGCTAAAGTCAATGTGAGAAATCTCAAAGATGTTTTATTCATACTCCTCAGCCCTTCGGGCAGCTCCTCTATCTTAGAGGAGCGCTATTTCGCGAAAGAGTTCAAGGTGCTCCCCTAATGTAGGGGAGCTGTCACTTTGTGACTGAGGGGTATGATAATTGATTTTTGTTTAATTCATACTCCTCAGCCCTTTGGGCAGTTGCTTGCAGCGAACCTTGGCTGTGCTCGTTTTAAAAGCTCAAGTAAACTTGGCTTTCACTCGCTTGCACAAGGTTTGTCTCTATCTTAGAGGAGCGCTATTTAGCAAAAGATTTTAAGGTGCTCCCCTAATGTAGGGGAGCTGTCACTTTGTGACTGAGGGGTACGAATAACAAGGATTAGACAATACCGAGAGCCTGTTTTATAGCAAGAAGAACACGCTCCGGTGCTTCCCAAAAATCGCGGTTTTCAAACCTAAGAATTGATATACCCAATGAATTTATATATTCATCCCGGTTTAAATCATATAAATCACCTTGCATAGAATAATGTGCGTCCCCGTCAAGTTCTACACAAAGTCGTGCTTTAGGGCAGTAGAAATCCACTATGTATTTGCCAATGGAGTATTGCCTTCTCCATTTAGTACCATCAAGCCTTCCAGCCCTAAGCAATTCCCATAAAGCCGATTCTGTGGGAGTGGGGTTATTGCGTAGTTCTTTTCTTAAGCATTTAATGCTTTTATTATTATATATCCTCTCTTTTTCCATATATATCTATTCATACTCCTCAGTCGCTCCGCGCCAGCTCCTCTATCTTAGAGGAGCACTTTTTAGAGTACGATTTAAAGCATTTTACTCTTCAACCTTACAATCAAGGTGCTCCCCTAATGTAGGGGAGCTGTCACTCTGTGACTGAGGGGTATAATAAAATTACTTCACCAACACCTTTTTGCCGTCGATGATGTATAACCCCGGTGCGGAAATCTCAACTTTTCTGCCCTGTAAATCGTATTGTATGCTTTGACAATGCCGCCTAATCGCAACCCAAGCGGGTATAACCTTCGGCTATACTGCGCTTGACAAGATGCTGCCGGCATTGTCGAAACTATCTACGATTTTACTTTATAATAACCTTTTTACCGTTGATTATATATAGACCTTTGGTTGGAGTGTCTACTTTTCTACCCTGCAAATCGTAGATACCTTTAACATTTCCGCTTTGACCTTTCACCTCGTCAATGTCCGTTGCCCCCTCGGGCGCGAGGTTGAAGTTGGCATAGTGCTCAGAGTTCTGTTTCCAGGAGTAGTCATCGCCCTGATATGGTTTTATGGCATCGAGTTTGAACCATCCGTTGCCGCTGCCGTTCCACCCGAAGTTGAAATGGAAATAGCCGTTGTCGGTGTAGCCGTCAATAACAAACATATGGCGGCTGTCGCCTGTACCGCTGTTGTTTGCCGCGTAAGGCACCGGGCAACCGTTGTCGAGGCTCTCCCTGATTTTTGCCTCCCACTCCTCCTGTGTGTAGTCGCGTTGGTACGATGCCGCCACCTTCGGGTAGTTGAAATAACGGTTAAGCCTTGCAGTCTCGCGCTCCTCGTTGGCGGTTGTTGCACCGCTGCCGAATGACGAGAAGTTTGCATGCGCAAGGTGAGCCATAAGTTTCGATACCTCATATATCTGCTCCTCGCTCCAGTTGCCGTCATATACCAGCGGCATGTTGTCCCAGTCATACACCCTGTCCGTGAGTTCCACATATATTGGAGCCTGGCAGTTGTAGAGTTTGTTTGCAGTTCCCTCCTTGGGGTATTTGTGATAGCGCATTACTATTGCATACGCCGTTGATACGCAGCCTGTCTTTGCATGCGTTGTGCCGTTATATTTTGTCCAGCATTGGTTGTTGAAAGGGTAGTTCTGTCCCCAGTTTGCCGTTTCAAGCAACACAACGACATTGCCGCCGGTCTCGGCCGCGTTTGCCTGTTGCCTGTTATCGGTTGCCGCCTGCGCGGTTACAATAAAACTTATTAGGAGAATGAATGTGTGTAGCAGTTTTCTCATATCTGGTGTATTTTTTGTAAAGGTAATGAAAAGTTTTGTTTTTGCAATTTCTCGTTGGCAAGATAGAGCTCCCGTTAGTCCTCCTCTTGGTAAGAGGAGGTGTCACGAAGTGACGGAGGAGAATGTTTGTTTTATATGTTTTTAATCTCCCTCCGCTTCGCTCGCCCCTCTTTGGAAGAGGGGCAATTCCGGTGTCACGAAGTGACGGAGGAAATCCACTCCCCCTTTGTTGCATCAAAAAGGGAGAGCTGTTAATACAATAGAAAATTCCCCCAAACACATCGTCTGTACAAAAAACAACATTGCAAGCCTTGTGAGCTTGCAATGTCTATTAAGGGGTAGGGCAGAATATTACATATTCTCCCAAATGTTCTCCCAGTCACTGCGGTGCTCGTCAGACAGGGCACTGTCACCGCCCATATCTTCTTCGGTCTTGGAGAGCACTAAAAGGACATTGCTTGCAATGCTTATTTCAATACTCTCACTAACGGGTTTTATATATCGTCTTTTCATAGCCATTATTTTTTATAAACCTTCTTTCCGTTAATAATATACATACCCGGCTCGGTAATTTCGCTCAGCTTGCGTCCCTGCAGGTCGTAGATTGTATCTTCAACATCTTCGTGCTCAACATCTTCAATATCGGTTGTTTCACCGAATACAAACTGCAGTGCCGAAGCCTTGCCTGTTGCTTCAATGTAGTAAGCCTTGTTTGCATTGATTTTTCTGCTTGTACTGCTTAACTTGTAGAGCATTATGTGAGTACCCACTCCCTTGTATGAAAGGATATAGGCATTTGTTGTGCCTGGGATGTCCTCTGCTTCAAGAGTTCCTGCAAAGCCTGTTTCGTGAACTGCTGCACTTGCAGGCGCAGGAGCAAAACCAAACTTACCTGCTTTTTCAGCCTCAACGAGAACAGGAGTTTTTGCCGGCAATACATTGTTTGTCAGCTCAAGTTCTGCCATATAAACCTGCTCGCCCTCGGTGTGGTCAACTCCATACACTTTAACACCTTCGGGTACTGTTGTTGCAAATGGCAGGTTTACAGTACCCAACTTTGCGTTAGAACCATCGGCTACGCTCACTTGGAATGCGAATGGAACTTCCTCAAACACCATGTCTGTGCAGTTGCCGTTTTCGTTTTCCTTTCTGATGGATGTACCTGTATTAAAGTTTAGGTCATTGCTGGTAGATGTTCCGTATGCGTTGTAGCTTCTCTTGTTATTGCCGCTTACTGCATACAAAGTAAATGTTCCGGTTTTAGAACCTACATCAGTCTTTAGTGTTGCGTATGAATGGCTCAAATCACCATCGTAATTCCAACCGTAATCACCTACTGCACTGATAAGGTTTAATGAACCGTTGAAGTCGCTTTGTGCAATGAATATAGATTTGGTCGTCTCGTCCTTTGTGGTGCTCCATTTGAGGTTTTGTCCATCACGGTAGATGTAGCGCAATGTTCCGTCACTCATCTTGCCGGCAATGCGGTAGGCTTTACCGTCTTCAAGAGCGGTAATTTGCCTAAAGAAAGCCTTGTAGGTAACAGTCGTGTTGGGATTTGCTTTCAATGTCAAAGTATATACAGCACTTGTGCTCACTGTGGTACCTTCGTCACTGCTGCCATCCATCAATGCCCAGTGGTCAAATACATAACCGCTATTTGCCTTTGCTGTAATGGTTACGGTGTTGCCAGTTGCCATTTCAAACGTTGTCACACCTTCGCTGCCAATGTACGCTGTACCGTTATCGCCTGCCACTACTGCAATGTATGCCTTGTAGTTGAAGTTTGCGACAAAATAGTAGCTGTCTTCCTCGGCAACAAATGAGTAATCAGCATCCTGGCTCAGTTTTGTACCATCCAATGTCCAGTATGCAAATATTGCATCAGCGCTATAAGATACAGCGTGTATGTCAACTGTTGTTCCGTAATCAAAAACCTTGTGCGTGAGTGTGGCTTCGTCGCCAATGTATGCAAATGCATATCCGTTCTTTATCAATTCAATTCTGACATCTACCTGCTTTATGAATTTGGCATTGTAGGTTGTATTTGCCGTGATAGTTGTCGAGTAGCTTGCATCAGTGCTTACACACTCATCGTTCTCATTATACCAACCTGCAAAGCGGTAGTTTGTACCGGCAGTAGTAGCGGTGAATGTCACATTAGCATCCTTATTTACAACCAGTGATTCATTACTCTCTGTTGTACCTACAGCAACCTTTACGGTACCACCATTCTCGCCTCCAATTGTTGTTGCAGTTACAGTGACTATGCAATTTGCAATTTGTCTGAAGTTTGCTACATACTCTCCATCGACAGTTGCTGTGAATGTGTATGTGGCATCGGTGCTGACAACTTCTGTTCCCTTTGTCCAGTTTACAAACTCATAACCATTGTTTGCCACGGCTGTGAGTGTCACACTGCCACCGTGCTCAACGGTTGCTGGGCTTGCGGTTGCGCTACCGCCTGTGCCTGCTGTTACGCTGATGTTGTAGATGTTGATTGCAAACTCTGCTGTGAGTGCAATTACATCGTCTTTTCCACCGCTTATGTTTTTAGTATATGCTGCAGTTTCAACTTCGTTTGTACCATCTATCCATTTAACAAAGTGGTAACCCTCAACCGGTACGGCTTCAATGGTCAAATCGCCTGTCGGTACATACTTGCGTACCACATTCTCCTCGCCGCCAATATTTGTTGTACCTTTATTCTCGGGGGTGATAGTAAGGCTAATCTTTGGCCAAGTCTTAACAGCTTTATCTATAGCGTCAAAATATGTATTGAACTGGTTCAATCTTATTTGTTCTTTATTATAAACCAATGAATCTATCATTATCTGGAATTCATCAGTTACCAGATAGTTACCATTGCCTTTATCAAAAGGTCGGAGTCTTTGATCTAAGGCTATGATAAAGTCTGTGTAATCGGCCTCCTTTATCATCATCCAAGCTCCCGGAATGGTGTTGCTGTTATGGTGTGTTGCATAACCATAGCTTGGTGAGGTAGAACACAGATATCCGGCCTCTTCACCAATCTTTGCTACGAGGGCATAATCGCCATTATATGTTCCGGCATCGCCCAAGAAAGTAAATGCAGTAGCTTCGGCTTTTTCAACAAACTCTACATTCTGGGCATCGCTTGAAGCAATGCTTGTCACTTTAATGTATTTACCTGTAAGCTCGTTCTTGAAGATGAACTCAAAGCTGTTGTTTACGTTGTATATAGCCCAAGCAATTTTGGGGTTACCTTCCATTGTGTTGTATGTCGGGTTGGCACCATATTCGTATGTACCATCGTTTACTTTTGATACATATTCTGCATCCGTTGAAGCTGCAGCCAAATAGTTTGGTCTTGCACTTGCATTAGTAGGATAATAGATGTTATGCCAAAGATTGTCGGTCTCCTCGCTGGCGGGGTTGCTTACCTTGAACTTCAGTTTTACGGTATTTGTGTAGGTGTATGAAGCACCGTCGGTCGTGAGTTTCGGTTCTATTCCCAGTTCCTCAATGAACGGATACTCGGTCTTCAATTTCGCTGCCAATGTTTCGGTATTAACCTCGCCAGTCAAGCCACTAAGTGTTACTTTATAGGTATTTCCCTGTATATCATTCAATGTAACATTTGCAACAATCTGCTCAAAGTTTGCAATATACTCTGCATTGGCTGTTACACTGTCGATGGTGTAGCTTGCATCGGTGCTTACTACTTTGCCGTTCAAAGTCCAATTTACAAAGCGGTAACCTTCGTTTGCTGTGGCTGTAAGAGTTACCGGCTTGCCCTGCTCAATGGTTGAGGTTAACGGTGATACGCTACCGC